>NZ_JBWKES010000001.1:205619-209615 GCF_056435325.1 Streptomyces sp. NPDC043952 | reverse complement strand
CCGGAGTACCCACAGGCCGGGACGCAATTTCCTGCAATCCCCCTCCACCACCCCCCCCCCCCCCCCCCCCCCCCCCCCATCCCCCCCCCCCCCCCCTCCCCCCCCCCCCCCCCCCCCCCCCCCCCCCCAGCGGGCTGCTGACTGGGCCTCGTCCGTGCCGACCAAGCCCGCGAGGTCTACCGCACTCGTGCCGGACTGCGCGGCTGTCTCGGCCGTGACGGTGCCCTGACGCTGCACGGCTGGGAATGAGGAAGGGGCGCGTCCGCGCGGACACGCCCCCTCGGCCCGAGTCTCCGTGGGCTCAGCCCGCCAGTCCCAGCTCCCGTGAGATCAGCATCCGCTGCACCTCGCTCGTGCCCTCCCCGATCTCCAGGATCTTGGAGTCGCGCCACATGCGGGCCACCGGGTACTCGTTCATGAAGCCGTAGCCGCCGTGGATCTGGGTGGCCTCGCGGGCGTTGTCGACCGCGATGGTGGAGGAGTACAGCTTGGCCATGGCCGCCTCCTTCTTGAAGGGCTCGCCGGCGACCAGGCGGTAGGCGGCGTCGCGCCACGCGAGGCGGGCGGTGTACGCCTTCGTCTCCATGTCGGCGATCTTGAACTGGATCGCCTGGTTGGCGCCGATCGGCCGGCCGAAGGCGTGCCGCTCCTTGGCGTACTTCACCGACTCGTCCACACAGCCCTGCGCCAGCCCCGTCGCGAGGGCGGCGATGGCGATGCGGCCCTCGTCCAGGATGCGCAGGAACTGGGCGTAGCCGCGGCCCTCCTGGCCGAGCAGGTTGGCGGCGGGGACGCGGACGTCCACGAAGGACAGCTCGCGGGTGTCGGAGGCGTTCCAGCCGACCTTGGAGTACGGCGCCGCGACGGTGAAGCCCGGCGTGCCGGACGGCACGACGATCGAGGAGATCAGCGGCTTGCCGTCGGGCTTGCGGCCGGTGACCGCGGTGACCGTGACCAGCCCGGTGATGTCCGTACCGGAGTTGGTGATGAAGCACTTGGTGCCGTTGATCACCCACTCGCCGGTGTCCGGGTCGAGGCGGGCCGTCGTACGGGTGCCGCCCGCGTCCGAGCCGCAGTCCGGCTCGGTCAGGCCGAAGCCGCCGAGGATCTCGCCCGCGCACAGCCGGGGCAGCCACTCGCGCTTCTGCTCCTCGGTGCCGAAGAGATGGATCGGCATCGCGCCCAGCGAGACACCGGCCTCCAGGGTGATCGCCACCGAGGAGTCCACCCGCGCCAGTTCTTCCAGGGCGATGCCCAGCGCCAGGTAGTCGCCGCCCATGCCGCCGTACTCCTCCGGGAACGGCAGCCCGAACAGGCCCATGCGGCCCATCTCGCGGACGATCTCGTACGGGAACTCGTGCCGCTCGTAGAAGTCGCCGATCTTCGGCGCCACGACGTCGTGCGCGAACTCCTCGACCGTACGGCGGAGTTCCTCCAGCTCGGGGCTGAGGCGGTGGTCCATGCTGATCACTGGTCCTTGTGGGAGAGAGCGCGGACGGTACGGGAGGGACTGGGCCGGTCCAGATGGGCGGCCATCCACACGCTGGTGGCGGTCAGCCGGTCGAGGTCGACGCCGGTCTCGATGCCGAGGCCGTGCAGCATCCAGACCAGGTCCTCGGTGGCGAGGTTGCCGGTGGCGGACTTGGCGTACGGGCAGCCGCCCAGCCCGCCGGCGGACGCGTCGACCGTCGTCACGCCGTGCTCCAGGGCCGCGTAGGTGTTCGCGAGCGCCTGGCCGTACGTGTCGTGGAAGTGCACGCCGATCTCGTCGGTCGGCACGCCCTCCTCGTTGAGCAGGTTCAGGAGTTCCTGGACGTGTCCGGGGGTGGCCACGCCGATCGTGTCGCCGAGGCTCAGTTCGTCGCAGCCCATGTTCCGCAGGGCGGTGCAGACGCGGGCCACCTGGTGCAGCGGCACCGCGCCCTCCCACGGGTCGCCGAAGCACATGGAGACGTAGCCGCGCACCCGCGCGCCCGCGTCCTTGGCCCCGCGCACCACCGGCTCGAACACCGCGAGGGACTCGTCCACCGTGCGGTTGAGGTTGGCCCTGGCGAAGGACTCGGTGGCGCTGGCGAACACCGCGATCCGGTCGGCGCCGAGGGCCAGCGCCCGGTCCAGGCCACGCTGGTTGGGGACCAGGACGGGAAGCTCCACGCCGGGCAGGTCGCGCACCCGCGGGAACAGCTCCTCGGCGTCGGCGAGTTGGGGTACCCACTTGGGGTGTACGAAGCTGGTCGCCTCGATGGTGGTGAGGCCCGCCTCGGCCAGCCGGCGGATGAAGTCCGCCTTCACCTCGGTCGGTACGGCACCCTTCTCGTTCTGCAGCCCGTCGCGCGCGCCGACCTCGTGGATCCGCACCCGTGCGGGCAGGTCCGCGGCCGGTACGACCATGGGCAGTCGCCCGGTGCTCACTCCGCCTCCTCCTTCGGCGCGATGACGGCCAGCACCTGGTCCATGGCGACCGTGGTGCCCGGTGTGACGTCCAGCTCGGCGACGGTGCCCGCGTGCGGGGCGGAGACGACGTGCTCCATCTTCATCGCCTCCACCACCAGCAGGCTCTGGCCGGCGGCCACTTCGTCCCCGACGGCGACCTTGACGACGGTCACCGTGCCGGGCATCGGCGCGGTCAGCGAGTCGGCGCCCGCGTGGCCCGTCCGGGACAGCGAGTCGGCCACCGGGTCGTGGTCGCGCACCTGCCAGGCGTCGCCGTCCCGGCCGATCCAGTCACCGGCGCGGCGGAAGGTGTGCCGCAGCCCGTCGAGGGTGACGGCAACCGTGTCGCCGGTGACGGTGGCGGTGCCGCGTGGGGTGTACGTCACCGGGTCCTGGACCCGCAGGTGGAAGGCGGGCGGCTTCGGGGTGCCGCCGAGCCGCCAGCCGCTCGGCACCGAGAAGGGGTCGGTCCAGCCCTCGCCGGAGGGCTTCAGCGCCTCCAGGCGTACGGCCGCCGCCGCCTCGTACACCTCCTCGGGCACCTCCGTGGGGACCAGGTCGGCCACGGCCCGTTCCACCAGGCCGGTGTCCAACTCGCCCGCCACCACGTCCGGGTGGGCGAGGAGGCGGCGCAGGAAGCCCGCGTTCGTCTGCACGCCCAGCGTGACCGTCCCGGCCAGCGCCGCCCGGAGCCTGCGCAGCGCGGTCGCGCGGTCGGGGCCGTACGCGATCACCTTGGAGAGCATCGGGTCGTACAGGCTGCCGACCTCGGTGCCCTCGCTGAGCCCGGAGTCGGTGCGCACGCCGTCGCCCTCCGGTTCGTCCAGCAGCAGGACCGTGCCGCCGGAGGGGAGGAAGCCGCGCGCGGGGTCCTCGGCGCAGATGCGGGCCTCGACCGCGTGCCCGGTCAGCGTCACGTCGTCCTGGGTGAAGCCCAGCGGCTCGCCGGCCGCCACCCGCAGCTGCCACTCCACGAGGTCGAGTCCGGTCACCAACTCCGTGACGGGATGCTCGACTTGGAGGCGGGTGTTCATCTCCATGAAGTAGTACTGCGAGGGGTCGTTGCCCGGCACGATGAACTCCACCGTGCCCGCGCCCCGGTAGCCGCAGGAGCGGGCCGCCTGCACGGCGGCCTCGCCCATCGCCGCGCGCGTAGCCTCGTCCAGGAGGACGCTGGGCGCCTCCTCGATGATCTTCTGGTGGCGCCGCTGGAGCGAGCACTCGCGCTCGCCGAGGTGCACCACATGGCCGTGGCCGTCGGCCAGCACCTGGATCTCGATGTGCCGGGGGCGGTCGATCCACCGCTCCACCAGCAGGGTGTCGTCGCCGAAGGAGGCGCGGGCCTCGCGGCGGGCGGCGGCGATCTCCTCGTCCAGGACGGACAGGTCCCGCACCAGGCGCATGCCCTTGCCGCCACCGCCGGCCGACGGCTTCAGCAGCACGGGCGCGCCCAGCGCGCGGGCGGCTTCGGCCAGTTCGGGGTCGGGGGGGGGGGGGGGGGGGGGGGGGACAAACAGACGCGAAAACCCACCCGCCCCAGTCGTTGTGTCCCTCCCCCCCCCG
>NZ_JBWKES010000001.1:146680-205609 GCF_056435325.1 Streptomyces sp. NPDC043952 | reverse complement strand
GGGTTTGGTAGGGGGGAGCCGGGGCGAGAAGGGGGGTCAACGAAGACCCCCTGGTGCCCCCCACCCCCCCCCCCCCCACCCCCCCCCCCCCCGCCCTTCTCCCCCCCCCCCCCCCCCCCCCCCCCCCCCCCCCCCCCCCCCGCCACCGTCTCCTTGGCGCGGATCTTGTCGCCCATCAGCGCGATGGCGTCGGCCGGGGGGCCGATGAAGACCAGGCCCGCCTCCTCGCAGGCCCGCGCGAACGCGGCGTTCTCGGCGAGGAAGCCGTAGCCGGGGTGGACGGCCTGCGCGCCGGTGCGGGCGGCGGCCTCCAGCAGGCGCTCCACCGAGAGGTAGCTCTCGGACGCCGGGGCCGGGCCGATCCGGACCGCCGTGTCGGCCTCCCGGACGTGCCGCGCGCCCGCGTCGGCGTCGGAGAAGACCGCCACCGAGCGCACGCCCAGCTCGCGGAGCGTACGGATGACGCGTACGGCGATCTCGCCCCGGTTGGCGACCAGCACTGTGTCGAACACGGTTCCCCTCCTCACATCCGGAAGACGCCGAACTGGGGCTCTCCCAGTGGCGCGTTGGCGCAGGCCGTCAGGGCGAGACCGAGCACCTGGCGGGTCTCCATCGGGTCGATCACGCCGTCGTCCCACAGCCGGGCCGTCGCGTAGTAGGCGTTGCCCTGGGTCTCGTACTGCGCGCGGATCGGCGCCTTGAAGGTCTCCTCGTCCTCCGCGGACCAGGTCTCGCCGCGGCCCTCCAGCTGGTCGCGCTTGACCGTGGCGAGGACGCTGGCGGCCTGCTCGCCGCCCATCACGGAGATCTTGGCGTTGGGCCACATCCACAGGAAGCGGGGGGAGTAGGCCCGGCCGCACATCGAGTAGTTGCCCGCGCCGTACGAACCGCCCACGACGACGGTCAGCTTGGGCACGCGGGTGCAGGCCACCGCGGTCACCATCTTGGCGCCGTGCTTGGCGATGCCGCCCGCCTCGTAGTCCTTGCCCACCATGAAGCCGGAGATGTTCTGGAGGAACACCAGCGGGATGCCGCGCTGGTCGCACAGCTCGATGAAGTGCGCGCCCTTCTGGGCGGACTCCGAGAAGAGGATGCCGTTGTTGGCGACGATCCCGACCGGGTGGCCGTGGATGCGGGCGAAGCCGGTGACGAGCGTCTGGCCGTACTCGCTCTTGAACTCGGCGAACCGGGAGCCGTCGACCACGCGGGCGATGATCTCCCGGACGTCGTACGGGGTGCGGGAGTCGACCGGCACCGCGCCGTACAGCCCGGCCGGGTCCACCTTCGGCTCGACGGCCGGGGCGACCTCCCAGGGCGGCGACTTCCGGGCCGGGAGGGTGGCGACGATGTTCCGGACGATCCGCAGCGCGTGCGCGTCGTCCTCCGCGAGGTGGTCGGTGACGCCGGAGATCCGGGAGTGGACCTCGCCGCCGCCCAGCTCCTCGGCCGTGACCACCTCGCCGGTGGCCGCCTTCACCAGCGGGGGGCCGCCCAGGAAGATGGTGCCCTGATTGCGGACGATGACCGCCTCGTCGCTCATCGCCGGGACGTACGCGCCGCCCGCCGTGCACGAGCCGAGGACGGCCGCGATCTGCGGGATGCCCGCTCCGGACATCCGGGCCTGGTTGTAGAAGATCCGCCCGAAGTGCTCGCGGTCCGGGAAGACCTCGTCCTGCATCGGCAGGAAGGCGCCGCCGGAGTCGACCAGGTAGACGCAGGGCAGCCGGTTGTCGAGGGCGACCTCCTGGGCGCGCAGGTGCTTCTTGACCGTCATCGGGTAGTACGTGCCGCCCTTGACGGTCGCGTCGTTGGCGACGATCACGCACTCGCGCCCGCCGACCCGGCCGATCCCGGCGATCACACCGGCGGCCGGCGCCTGCCCGTCGTACAGCCCGTCGGCCGCGAGCGGGGCCAGCTCCAGGAACGGCGAGCCCGGATCGAGCAGGGTGTCGACCCTGTCCCTCGGCAGCAGCTTGCCGCGCGCGGTGTGCCGGGCGCGCGCCCGCTCCCCGCCGCCGAGCGCCGCCGCGGCGAGCTTGCCGCGCAGCTCCTCGACCAGCGCCAGATGGGCCTGTTCATTGGCCCGCCAGGCCTCCGACGCGGGCTCGGCCGTGCTCCGGAGTTCCGGTGCCTCCTGCATCCTGCGGTCCCCTCACCCGGTGCTCGAACCGGTTAATGAGCGTTAACCATCTCCTTCAGGTTAACGACCGCTAACCTCGCTGTCTAGAATTGTCTTCATGGCCAGAACCGACGCCCCCACCCGCCGCGAGCAGATCCTCAAGGAGGCCGCCCGCCTCTTCGCCGAGCGCGGCTTTCACGGCGTCGGCGTGGACGAGATAGGAGCGGCGGTCGGCATCAGCGGCCCCGGTCTGTACCGGCACTTCCCCGGCAAGGACGCGATGCTCGCCGAACTGCTCGTCGGCATCAGCGGCCAGCTGCTCACCGGGGCCCGGCGGCGGCTCGCGGAGGCCGACGGGGACGCGCGCGCCACCGCGGTCCTGGACTCCCTGATCGAGGGCCACATCGACTTCGCGCTGGACGACCGGCCGCTGATCACCCTGCACGACCGCGAGCTGGACCGGCTGCGCGACAGCGACCGCAAGCTGGTGCGCCAGCTCCAGCGGCAGTACGTGGAGCTGTGGGTGGGCGTGGTCCGCGAGGTCTACCCGCCACTGACCGAGCCCGCCGCCCGCTCCGCCGTCCACTCCGTCTTCGGCCTGCTCAACTCCACCCCCCACCTGGGCCGCGCGGGAACGCTCCCCGGCCGGGGCGCGACGGCGGAACTGCTGCACCGGATGGCACGCGGGGCGTTCGAGGCGGCGGGTTCCTCCGGGGGGTGAGGGAGGCGTTGGGGGCGGGCGGGGGAGTGACGTGCGCCACTATCATCGGGCCGTGGACTACGCGAAGATGCGCGCGATCGCCGAGGAGCTGGGTGCCTACGCGGAGCGGCTTGAAGGGGCCTGGAGCGTCGAGATCGGACCGTCGGGCCCGATACTGGCCATGATGTGCCCGTCGAAGCGGCACGAGGGCACGGTTCACCGCATCCGCGAACAGCTCGACCAGCAGGTACCCGTCACTCATCCGGGTTGCGTCTGCGCGACGGGTCCCGAGATCGAGCACCCGGCGCTCGGCCGTATGCGGCTCCCCGACGCGGTGGTCATCCCCGAGGCCGTCCTGGACGAGGAGGGCATCGCCGTCGACGCGACGCAGGTCCTCGCCGTGGTGGAGGTCGTCTCGCCGTCCAACCCCACCAACGAGTACATCGAGAAGCTGGCCGACTACCCGGCCATGGGCATCGCGCACTAGCTGATCGTCGACCCCCGCACCGGCACCATCGAGGTCCACTCCGACCCGTGCAAGGGCCGCTACGCGCGCAAGGACTCCTACATCTACGGCGACTCGGTCCCCTTCGGGCCCTGGACGGTCGAGACGTCCGCCTTCCGGCGTTACGGCAAAGCGGGGAACTGACCGGGACGGCCTGGCTGCCCGAGTGCCGCCTGCCTCGTGGCGCAACTCACCCTGGACGCCCCCCGTACCCGCCGGTATCTTCGAATCTGAGCAAGCGCTTAGACATGCCCCTTGCCGGCATGCCCGAGGTACGTGGAGGTGGGCGGCGTGCGCCGTACGGTGTTCAACGAGGATCACGAGGCGTTCCGGGAGACCCTGCGCGCCTTCATCGAGGCCGAGGTCGTACCGGTGTACGACGAGTGGTTCGCGGCCGGCCAGGCGCCCCGCGACTTCTACTACAAGCTCGGCGAGCTGGGCATCTTCGGCATCAACGTGCCCGAGGAGTTCGGCGGCGCGGGCATGGACAGCCACAAGTTCGAGGCCGTCCTCTACGAGGAGACCGCCCGCGCGGGCGTCCAGTTCGGCGGCTCCGGCGTGCACGTGCTGCTCGCCCTGCCGTACATCAAGATGCTGGCCACCGACGAGCAGAAGAAGCGCTACCTGCCGAAGTTCGTCACCGGCGAGGAGATGTGGGCCATCGCGATGACGGAGCCGGGCACCGGTTCCGACCTCGCGGGCATGAAGTCCACCGCCAAGCTCAGCGAGGACGGCACGCACTACGTCCTCAACGGCGCCAAGACCTTCATCACCGGCGGCGTGCACGCCGACCGCGTGATCGTGTGCGCCCGCACCGCCGCGCCCACCGCCGAGGACCGCCGCCACGGCATCTCCCTGTTCGCGGTGGACACCAAGTCCGAGGGCTACTCCGTCGGCCGCAAGCTGGACAAGCTCGGCCTGAAGACCTCCGACACCGCCGAGCTGGCCTTCGTGGACGTCAAGGTCCCCGTCGAGGACCTGCTGGGCGAGGAGAACAAGGGCTTCTACTACCTCGGCCACAACCTGGCCTCCGAGCGCTGGGGCATCGCCTTCGGCGCCTACGCGCAGGCCAAGGCCGCCGTCCGGTTCGCCAAGCAGTACGTGCAGGAGCGCACCGTCTTCGGCAAGCCGGTCGCCCACTTCCAGAACACCAAGTTCGAGCTGGCCGCCTGCCAGGCCGAGGTGGACGCCGCCGAGGCCGTCGCCGACCGGGCCACCGAGGCCCTGGACGCCGGCGAGCTGACCCCCGCCGAGGCCGCCTCCGCCAAGCTGTTCTGCACCGAGGTCGCCCACCGCGTCATCGACCGCTGCCTCCAGCTGCACGGCGGCTACGGGTACATGAACGAGTACCCGATCGCCCGCCTGTACGCGGACAACCGCGTCAACCGCATCTACGGCGGCACCAGCGAGATCATGAAGACGATCATCGCCAAGGACATGGGCCTGTAAGGTCCCCGCGATCACTGGCCGGTACAGACCCGTCATGAGCCAGGCACTCCAGGACCTCCTCGATCTGCTCGACCTCGAACAGATCGAGGAGGACATCTACCGCGGCCGGTCCCGCTCCGCCGTCGTACCCCGCGTCTTCGGCGGGCAGGTCGCGGCGCAGGCCATGGTCGCCGCCGGGCGGACGGTCCCCGCGGACCGCCCCGCCCACTCCCTGCACGCCTACTTCCTGCGCCCCGGCGACCCCGGCGTGCCCATCGTCTACACCGTCGACCGCATCCGCGACGGCCGGTCCTTCACCACCCGCCGCGTGGTCGCCGTCCAGCACGGCAAGCCGATCTTCCACCTCTCGGCGTCCTTCCAGACGTACGAGGAGGGCCTCGACCACCAGGTGCCGATGCCGCCCGCGCCCGACCCGGCGACCCTGCCCACCTCCCAGGAGCGGCTGCGCGGCTACGCCCATCTCGCGCCCGAGGTGGTGGAACGCTTCCTGGAGGCGCGCGAGGCGGTCGACCTCAGATACGTGGACGAGCCGCCGTACGGCCGCTACGGCGAGCCGCGCGAGCCGCACAGCCAGGTGTGGTTCCGCACCAACGGCAAGCTGGCCGACGATCCCGCCCCGGACTCCGTCTGGGGCGACCCCCAGCTGCACGTCGTCCTCGCCACCTATGTCTCCGACATGACCCTGCTCGACTCCGTGCTGCTCGCGCACGGCCGCGGCGGCTGGGCGGTCGGCGACGTGGTGGGCGCCTCCCTGGACCACGCGATGTGGTTCCACCGCCCCTTCCGCGCCGACGAATGGCTGCTGTACGACCAGGAGTCGCCGTCCGCGCACGGCGGCCGCGGCCTCGGCCAGGCCCGCATATACACCCGTGACGGGCGGCTCGCCATCACCGTCATCCAGGAGGGCGTGGTCCGCGTCCCGCGCCCGCCGGACGGCAAACCGGTTTGCTGAGGTGCCAAGCGGCGGGTGGGGTACTAGGCTCGATCAGTGAAAGCCGCGAGTGCACGGCATGAGCGGCCGGCGAGGTTCCGGGACACCTCGGACCTCAGCCGCGGCACCTGACGACGCGCCAGCGTCCGGGTGGGCCGCAGGCGTCGACCGTACAGATGTGCCGTACGCACACATGATCTCTCGCGGTGATATCCGAAGACCGCTCCGTGCGTTTTCCGTGCGGCGGCGGCCATCCACCTCGCGTGTCCCTCCGGGGGCCGCGAGAGACGATGGAGGGTAATTCCCATGCGAGCAACACGCGCGCGGCGCCTTGTCGCGCTGTCCGCCACCGGCCTGCTGCTGGCAGGCGGAGCCGCGATCGGCGCGGCGGGCACCGCCTCGGCGAGCCCGTCCAACGTGCACAGCTCCTACAGCAGTGACTGGGGCGGCGGCCACGGCGGCCACGGAGACCACGGCCGCGGTGGACACGGCGGCTGGTGGGGCGACGACGATGACGACTGGGGCTACGGCGGCTACGGCGGCTACGGCCACGGAGACCACGGTGGCTATGGCGGCCACGGCGACCATGGTGGCTACGGCGGTCATGGCGGCTACGGCGGTCATGGCGGAGGCCACGGAGGCGGCCACGGTGGCGGCCACGGTGGTGGAGGCCACGGTCGCTGAGCCGGGTCCCGATCCGATGTGACACGATGTGCGGCTCCGTGCGCGGGGCCGCACATCCTTTTGTTTCCGGGGCCGGCCGGCCCCGGTCGGACCTACTGGTCCAGGCCGGTCAGCCCCGCCGCGGCCAGCAGATACGCGGTCATCGGGTCGTAGTGGCGCGGGCTGACCACATGGTCGTCCAGCGGCACGGCGACCTGCAGGGTGCCCTCGGCCTCGGCGAGGAACAGCGCGGGGTCGTTGCAGTCGGCGTAGCCGACCGAGTCCAGGCCGTGCTGCGCGGCGTACCCGGCCCAGCCGTGGTCGGCGACCACCAGGTCGGGCAGCGGCCGCCCGGCCTGCTCAAGTCCCTTGAGAATGGCCCGCATCGGCGCCCCGGAGTGGGTGTGCCACAGGGTCGCTCCGTGCTCCAGGACGGCCACGTCCGCGAACTGCATGACGTATCCCTCGTCCGTCCGGAGCCCGTCCGGGATGACGACGATCTCGCAGCCGGCGGCGCGCAGCGCGGCGGCCGTGGCCCGGTGCACATCCAGCAGCCCGCCCGGATGCCCGGTCGCGAACAGCACCCGCTCGCGCCCCTCGGCCGCCTTGCGCAGCCGCGCCGCGAGCCGGTCCAGGGCGTCCACGGTCAGTTCCGGGTCGATGGTGTCCTGGCCGTACCGGTACTCCGGGTCGTCGTTGACCCCCACCCGCTCGGCCATCACCGCGAGCACGTCCTGCTCGTCCGCCCAGCGCTCGCCCAGCTCCAGACCGAGCCAGAAGTTGCGGTCCCCGTTGGCCAGCAGGCGGTAGTGGGAGAGGTTGTTCTCGCGGGGCGTGGCGACGTCCCCCGCGATACGGGTCCTCACCAGGTGGTCGACGAGCTGGGCGCGGCTGGGTGTCCCGGATATCGGCATGGCACCCATTGTGGGGCAGCCCGGCGCGGGCGTCCCCGTGGTTTCGCCCGCTGGGACGGGCGTCACCCTCGCCCGAGCGGCACGCGGCGTCAGGAGTGCCGCAGCGCGAACCACAACTCCATGCGTACGTCCGGGTCGTCCAGGTCGGCGCCGAGCAGCAGGGCGGCGCGGGCCACGCGTTGACGCACGGTGTTGCGGTGCACCCCCAGGGCCACCGCGGTGCGGTCCCAACTGCCGTGCAGGGAGAGCCAGGTGCGCAGGGTGTCCACGAGGGCGGGCCCCGCGGCCAGCGGCGCGAGCAGGGCCTCGGCGTGGGCCCGCGCCTCCGTCTCGGGCACCAGGTCGGACAGCCCGTGCCGGGTGCCGTGGCCGCTGCCGTGCCGGACCAGCGGGACGCGGGTGGCGCGGGCGCGGGCCAGCGCGCGGGCCGCCCGGGCGTCGGCGGCCGGCCAGCCGCCGGGGCCCGCGGGCGCGCTGACCCCGAGCGTCCAGCCGGGCACCGGGCCGGGTTCCCGGCCGGCCGGCACCAGCACCCGTACGACCTCGCCGTCCACGTCGACCAGGGGGGAGCCCAGGGCGGTGCCGAGGGCGGCGGCGGCCACGGCGTCCGGCGTCCCCCGCTCGGGCCGGGCGTGTACGACGATCCGCTCGCCGTCCTCCGCGTCGTCCCCGGTGCCGTCGCCCGCGCCGTCGCCGGTGCCGAGCAGCGGCGCGACCTCCTCCGGCGTGGCCCCGAGCAGCAGCCGTACCAGCGCGGAGGAGCGGGCGGCCCCGGCGCCGCTGTGGTGCTCCCCGGTCAGCAGCGACAGCAGCACCGCGCCGACGGAGGCGATGGTGTGGTCCCCGCCCTCGCGGTGCCCGGCGGCGACCCCGAGCACGAAGCCCCCGCCGGAGCCGAGGGCGTAGGCGGACAGGCGGGTGCCGTCGGCGGTGTCGGTGGCGGAGGCGGGCCGGGGCGGGCCCGTGGGGGAGAGGTTGGCGGGTGCGGTGGGGCCGGCCGGGTGGGCGAGCGCGGGGCCGGTCCGTCCGGTCGGGCGTACCACCGCGGCCAGGTCGCGCAGTGCTTCCCCGGCGGCGGGCGCGGGTGCCCGGCCCGCCGAGGCGATGGCGGTGCCGTCGGGGCCGTAGAGCACCGCGTGCCCGCCGAGCCGCTGGGCGAGCCGGCGCAGCACGGCCGGCACCGGATCGGGGTGGGCGGCGGCCGCGGCGAGGCTCTGCTGGGCCTCGGTGACCCGGCGCAGTTCGGCGAGCCGGGCCTGCGCCATCAGCTGCCACACCGCACGGGCCACGCCCGAGAAGGTGGTGCCCGGCGGGACCTCCAGCAGCGGCAGCCCGTGGGCTTCGCAGGCGGCCACCAGGGCGTCCGGCACCGTGTCGTGCACGGGGGCGAGCCCGAAGCCGAGGGCGGCGCCGCCCGCGGCGACGACACGGGCCACGTAGGCGTCGAAGAAGGTGTCCGGCGAGGGGGTGTCGGGGATCTGGACCCCCGCCGTGAGGAGCAGTTCGCCGCCGAGGAGATAGGGGAAGGGGTCCGCCATCTCGGAGGTGTGCGCCCAGTGGACGACGATGTCCGGGCCGGTGGGCCCGGCGAGCTGGCGCAGGGCGAGGTCGTCGCGGGCGAGGAGGGCGGAAAGGGGGATCGGCGGGGTGGGCGGGACGGAGGCAGCGGCGGCAGGGGCAGTGGCCGGGGCTGCCGGGACCGTGGGGCGTGTTTCGGCCATGGTGTGCACTTCCTCCACTCCAGGTCCCCTGTGTGGATAAAACGTACACTTCGTAGTGGCTGCCCGGCCACCTAATGTCGATCCCAGGAAAACGCGGCGAGAAGCCGGTCAGGCCGCGGCCGGGCCCCGGTCGGGCCGCTGCCGGGCCGAGCCGGGCCGCAGTCAGGACGCAGGAAAGAAGGCACACCCCCATGAGCAGCAACGAGACGCCCCGCGGCCCCGTCGACTCCTCCCGCGTCCCCCGGTACGCCGGCCCCGCGACCTTCGCCCGGCTGCCCCGCCTGGACGAGGTCGGCGCCGCCGACGTCGCCGTCGTGGGCGTGCCCTTCGACTCCGGCGTCTCCTACCGGCCCGGCGCCCGCTTCGGCGGCAACGCGATCCGCGAGGCGTCCCGGCTGCTGCGCCCCTACAACCCCGCGCAGGACGCGTCCCCCTTCGCGCTCGCGCAGGTCGCGGACGGCGGTGACATCGCGGTGAACCCGTTCAACATCAACGAGGCCGTCGAGACGATCGAGGCCGCGGCGGACGACCTGCTGGGCACCGGCGCCCGTCTGATGACCCTGGGCGGCGACCACACCATCGCGCTGCCGCTGCTGCGCTCGGTGGCGAAGAAGCACGGCCCGGTCGCGCTGCTGCACTTCGACGCCCACCTGGACACCTGGGACACGTATTTCGGCGCCGAGTACACGCACGGCACGCCGTTCCGCCGCGCGGTGGAGGAGGGCATCCTCGACACCTCCGCCCTCTCGCACGTGGGCACCCGCGGCCCGCTGTACGGCAAGCAGGACCTCACCGACGACGAGAAGATGGGCTTCGGCATCGTCACCTCGGCGGACGTCTACCGGCGGGGCGCCGACGAGGTGGCCGACCAGCTCCGCCAGCGCATCGGCGACCGCCCGCTGTACATCTCCATCGACATCGACTGCCTCGACCCGGCGCACGCCCCCGGCACGGGCACCCCGGAGGCGGGCGGCATGACCTCCCGCGAGCTGCTGGAGATCCTGCGCGGCCTGGCGTCCTGCAACCTGGTCTCGGCGGACGTGGTGGAGGTCGCCCCGGCCTACGACCACGCCGAGATCACGTCCGTGGCGGCCAGCCACACCGCGTACGAACTGACCACCATCATGTCCCGCCAGATCGCGGCGGCCCGGAAGGACGCGTAACCGACGTGACGCACGACCACGACCTGGTACTCCGCCCGACCGCCGCCCAGCGGGAGGCCGCGCTGAATCCTCCCGCCGGACGCGTCGGCGGAGACCTGGTCGTGGAGACCCTGGCCGGGCTCGGCGCGACGACCGTCTTCGGCCTGCCCGGCCAGCACGCGCTCGGCATGTTCGACGCCCTGCGCAGGTCCTCCCTCCGGTACGTGGGCCTGCGGGTGGAGAACAACGCGGGCTTCGCGGCGGACGCGTACGGCCGGATCACCGGCGAGGCCGCGCCGCTGCTCCTGTCCACCGGCCCCGGCGCGCTGACCTCGCTGGCCGCGCTCCAGGAAGCGGCCTGTGCCTCCGCCCCGGTCCTGGCGATCAGCAGCCAGGTCCCGACGCCCGGCCTGGGCGGCGGCCGCCACGGCTATCTCCACGAACTCCCCGACCAGGCCGCCTCGTTCCGGGGCGTGGTCAAGTCCGTGCACACGGCCCGCACCCAGTCCCAGATCCCCTCGGCGATCGCCGCGGCCTGGAAGTCGGCGCTGACGGCCCCGCACGGCCCGGTGTGGGTGGAGATCCCCCAGGACGTACTGGCCGCGCCGGCGTCGCTGCCGGTGGTGACGGCGCTGGACGCGACCCCGGACGACCTGGCCCCCCGCCCCGAACTGACCGCCGTGGCCGCCGAGTTGCTGTCCCGTTCGGCCCGCCCGGCGATCATCGCGGGCGGCGGCGTCGTACGCTCCGACGCCTCGGGCAAGCTGCGGCGGCTGGCGGAGCTGCTGGACGCCCCGGTGGTGACGACGTACGGCGGCAAGGGCGCGTTCCCCTGGGAGCACCCGCTGTCCCTCCAGTCCTGGATGGAAGACCGCCATACGACCGACTTCCTGGAAGACGCCGATGTCCTGCTGGTCGTGGGCTCGGGGCTGGGCGAACTCTCCTCGAACTACCACACGTTCAGGCCCCGCGGCCGGGTGATCCAGATCGAGGCGGACCTCGGCAAACTGGAGTCGAACCACCCCGCGCTGGGCATCCACGCGGACGCCCGCCTGGCGCTCCAGGCGCTCCTGGAGACGGTGACGGAGCGGCACGACCCGGAGGCACCGGAGCGCGTCCGCTCCCTCCTCGCCCGCGTTTCCGACCGCATCGCCTCCCAGGAACTCACCCTGGAACAGTCGCTGTTGACCGCCGTCCGCCGGGCACTGCCGGCCCGCGCCCCGTCCTTCTGGGACATGACGATCCTGTCCTACTGGGCGTGGTGCGCGTTCGACCCCCGCGGCACGAACCTGATGCACTCCGCCCAGGGCTCGGGCGGCCTCGGCTACGCCTTCCCGGCGGCCCTGGGCGCGGCGGTCGCCGACCCGTCCCACCCGGTCCTCGCGGTCTCCGGCGACGGCGGCGCCCTCTACTCCCTCGCCGAACTGGCCACGGCCCGCCAGCACCACCTCCCCGTCACCTGGCTGATCATCGACGACGGCGGCTACGGCATCCTGCGCGAATACATGACGACCGCCTTCGGCAAACCAACGGCCACGGACCTGTCCCGCCCCGACTACGTCGCCCTCGCGCAATCCTTCGACGTCCCGGCGGTCCGCACGACCCCGGAGACCCTGGAAAGCGACCTGGCGAAGGCACTCGGCACACCGGGCCCGTCGGTGGTGGTGCTGCCGGCGGCACTGCGGATGTTCGCGCCGACGCACTTGGACTAACGGGTCGACGCCGGTCGATGACCTGGCTTCAGGAGTCGTGATCCTCGATGAGCCGGCTGATGACGTCGTGCAGCAGATCCCTGCGACGCTCGTCGTCCGCCTGCTCGCGCAACGCGCGCTCGGTCTCCCGAAGGCTGCGCCAGACGTCCGGGTCCTGGTCCATCACCTTGTCCACAAGCGGTTCGGAGATCAGGGCCATGCACTCGGCGAGCCGACGCCGAGTGGCGGAGGACGGCGGGGCGGGGCGGGGCTCGGCGAAGCCGGGGGTCAGGTATCGCGCGGGGTCGGCGAGGCTCCAACCGATCATCCTGCCGTCACTCACCAGAAGCACCAGATCCCGCGCGACACCGATGCATGCGTCCGGAACGACACCGAGCAAACGTGCGTCCCGCACGCACCTCAGTTCGGTCGCATCAGCATCGCAATGGAAGGCGGCTGTTTGCGGCAGCCCGAAGGACTCCGCGACATCTGCACGGAGGCCCGACGAGGACACCGGTGGCCCAGCGGGCAGACGATTGCCCTCCATGGAGGCGAAATGCGGCGGCACGAACAGGCTGAGGCCGACCAGTTTCCGGGATGCCTGATCGAAATAGACGTCGTCGGTCTCCGCCCACAGCCACTGCGTACTGCCAAAAGTTGCCCCCGACAGCCGTTCCCGTCCCTCCCTGTCCGTGTACTCGGCAACGGTGACGGCAGGGACGGTGATATCGAAGCGGGGCGTATACGGCAGCGGGTTCCCCGTCGTTTCGACATTCACGGTTCCGGTGACCGTGAACTTCGTCATACCTGCCGCCCGGCATCTCCAGTTCGAGATGTTTGCAGCCTTTCGTGCGGCATGCTCAGGAACTCGGTGGAGCTGTCCTCGACGGCCGCAGTGATGACGCCGCCCGTTTTTTCGAGCCGCACTTCCTTGCGCCCCGGAGGGCTCCAGCCGTACACCGACACGTTCCGTACGTCGGTGAAGGTGAGGAAGAACTCGAAGGCCTCGTGGCCCCCCTGGGCGGTGAAGCCGAGGGTGGCGGAGCACTGCCGCTCGTCAAGAGGTACGTAGAACAGGTCATGGCTGCTCAACGCGGCTGGTTTCGTCAGTGCGGCGACTTCAGCGTTCATAGAAGGTCTTCTCGCAGGGATCGGGGACCGTCGAGTGCAGTCTGGCGTCAACCTTGCTGAGGAAGAAATGCGGGCCACCGTCCGAACCGTCCGGCCCCAGCCGGAACCCACTCGCGTGCCTGGCGTCGAAATCCGGGCCGTTACGGGCGGTTCCCAGGTGGACAGTACAGGGTCGGCTACCGCCAGGAACCGCACCGACGCACTTGGACTAGGCGGAGGGGTCCAGCGGTAATTCGGCCCAGACGGCCTTGCCGACGCCGTGCAGGCGGGGGCAGTAGCCCCAACAGTCGGCGAGCGCGGCGACGATGGCGAGACCGCGACCGCGCCGTGCGGATTCCGCGCGTGCTGTATGGCGTTGCTCACCAGCTCCGACAGTAACAGCTCGGCGTCGTCCGCGACTTGGGCGTCGCCCTTCCACTCGATGAGCTGTGGGCGCAGCAGCGCGCATGCGCGTCCGGCGCTGCGGGGACTGTGAGGCAGCCGCCGGTTCGCCTCGGCCATGCCGGGGACGAGTACCTCCGGAGCCGGCGTCGTGCCGCTCGACTGGGTGGCCGTGTCTGATGCCTAGGATGTCTAGAGATCATCAGGAGGAGAGGTCTGGATGAGCAGCCGGGAGACGGGGCGGCAGCCCAAGTACCAGCGCATCGCGGCTGAGCTGCGGGCCGCCGTCGAGGCCGGGCAGTACGGTCCCGGAGACCGGCTGCCTGGTGAGAACGACCTGATGACCGAACACGGCGTCGCCCGTATGACGGCCCGCCAGGCGCTGGGGCTGCTCCAGACGGAGGGCATCGCCGAAGCCCGCAAGGGTGCCGGTGTGTTCGTACGGGACTTCCGCCCGATCCGCCGCCGTGGCATCGAGCGGCTCGCGCGGGCGGGTTGGAGTGAGGGGCGGTCCGTCTGGGCGGCGGATGTGCAGGGCCGCGAACTCGCCGTCGACTCCGTCGAGGTGGCGCATGAGCCCGCGCCGGAGGCCATCGCCGGGGTCATGGGTCTGGACGAGTCCGCGAACCTCTGTGTCCGCCGCCGTCGCTTCGTCCTCGACGGCAAGCCGGTGCTGCTGTCCACGTCCTACCTGCCGGCCGACCTCGTCGCGGGCAGCCCGATCATCCACCTGGACACGGGTCCGGGTGGCGTCTACGCCCGCCTCGCCGACCTCGGCCACGCCCCCGTCCGCTTCCGCGAGGAGATCCGTTCCCGGATGCCCGGCCAGGCCGAGGCCGAACGCCTGTCCCTGCCGCCCGGCGTCCCCGTGATCCAGATCGCCCGCACGGCCTTCGACGCGGAGGGCCGGGTGGTCGAGGTCAACGAGATGGTCCTCGACTCCGCCGCGTACGTCCTGGAGTACGACTTCGAGGCGTGAGCCGTCAGTTGCCGTGCCGTTGGCCCAGTAAACGCGCCTGTTCGCATTTCAGGCGGGTGAAGCCCGTGCGCGCGTAGTGGCGATCTCGGCGCTGGGGAACGGCACGACCGAGAGGTGCTGGTCGTAGTCGCCCGCCGCCCACCGGGCGGCCGTGATGTTGGGGAGGAAGACGGTCGCCACCCACAGCCGCCACTCGGCCAGTTCCTCTTCGGTGGTCGGTGTCGAAGTCGCTGAGTTGGCGGTTCACCCGAGCGGGACGCTCCTCGCGCTGCGACAGCCGCAACCCGTTGGGATAGGTGACGACGTAGCCGACGAACGCCAGCCCGATAGTGACGACCTCTGCGACCATGAGGGGAGATGCTAGCGAGCGGCGACAGGCACCGGTCGCGCGGTCACCCCGGCAGGTCGGGGAACTGCGTTCGGAACAAGGCCATTTGCGCCTCGTACCCCGCCCTGTGCTCCACAAGTCCCTGCTCCGGCATGGGCCCCCGCGGCATCGGCCCCCGTCGAAGAAGTCCGGGATGGCGCGGAACGCCCCGCCGCGGCCGGCCGGTGGTGCCCCGCACGGGACGTGACGAGGAAGTCGTACGGAGCCTGCCTGTGGAGGACGTCCAGGTGGCCCGACCGCGTGCAGCGAGATTCGTTCTGCTCCGGCATGAACGAAGCATTGCCACCCCTTGGTCAGTTGGAACACGCACCTTGAGAACATGTGTGCAACTTCCGACCACCCCTGCGAGTCAAAGGGCCGTACGCGCCCGCCAGGGGTGCGTGCACACGTCGTTCTCAGGGGGACCCCTCCATGACCCACCGCTTCAGCCGGCGCGCCAAGGCGTCGGCCGCGGCGCTCGGTGCCGCGCTGCTCATACCCACCGTCGCCGCCGCCACCCCGGCCGCCGCGACCACGCCCGCCGTGAGCTGTACGTCGGGCAAGGCCGGCCTCGCCGCCAAGCTCACCAAGGACATCACCGCGGCGCTCGCGAACCGCAAGAGCACCGTCGCCCTCGGCCTGTACGACCGCAGCACCAAGACCACCTGCACCCTGCGCGGCACCTCCGCCTACGACTCGGCCAGCACCGTCAAGGTCACCGTGCTTGCCACCCTGCTGTGGGACGCCAAGAAGCACAACCGGTACCTGACGAGCACCGAGGCCTCGCTCGCCACCGCGATGATCACCCAGTCGGACAACGACGCCACCAGCAAGCTGTGGAAGCAGCTGGGCCTCACGAAGATCAAGGGCTTCCTGGCCGCCGCCAAGATGACCAAGACCGTGCCGGGTGCGGGCGGTTACTGGGGCCTGACCCAGGAGAACGTCACCGACGAGCAGAAGCTGCTCCAGCTCGTCACCGCCAAGAACAGCGTGCTCAGCGACAACTCGCGTGCTTACATTCAGCAGTTGATGGGGAACGTCGAATCCGACCAGCGGTGGGGCACCCCCGCCGGCGCCCCGTCCACCGTCTCCGTGCACGTCAAGAACGGCTGGCTCCAGCGCTCCACGCACGGCTGGCGCGTGCACAGCCTCGGCACCTTCAACGGCGCCGGGCACGACTACATGATGTCCGTGCTGACCCAGGACAACAGCACCATGGACTACGGCGTCACCACCATCCAGAACGTCGCCAAGGCCATCCACAAGGACCTCGTGCCGACCACCGCCAAGACGGCACGTTACGTCCCCACCAGCAAGCCGAGCGAGGCGTTCGTCGCCACGCCCGCGCAGTAGCCGGGATTTTCAGCACATCGTCAACCCGTGGTCTCACACGCGTAGTTGACCAGCGGATACGGTGACCGACCATGCGACTGAGACATGTCATCGCCACCGTCACCGCCGGCCTGGCGGCCGTCACCACGCTGACCGCCGCCGGGCCCGCCGCCGCCCAGCCTGCCGCCAAGCCCGCCGCCGTCCAGCCCGGACACTCCGCACCCAACTCACGGGCGAGCCACGCCTGTTCGCCACGCGTCTCCCTCGACCGCTTCTCCGACGCGCTCGACAAGACGACGTACGACAACACCTTCGTCGGCAACTTCTCCGCCCTCGCCGTGGACCGCGACGGCTCGCTCGCCGCCCTGGCGGACCGGTCCTTTCTCTTCGGCCTGGACGCGAAGACCCTCGCGCCCCGGTCCGTCGTCCACCTCGCCGACGAGAACGGCGCCGACCTCGACTCCGAGGGCCTCGTCATCGATGGCGACGGCACCCGCCTCGTCACCTCCGAGACCGAGCCCTCCATCCGCCGCTACTCCCGCGACGGCCGGATCCTCGACCGGCTCCCCGTGCCGTCCAGCCTCCTCGTCGCCCCCGCCGGCCGCGCCACCGCCAACCAGACCTTCGAGGGCCTGACCCTGCTGCCCGGCGGCCACACCCTCCTCGCGTCCATGGAGGAGCCGATCGCGGGCGACGACCCCGGCCTCGTCCGCTTCCAGACCTGGACCCGGACGAAGGGCGGCCACTTCCGGCTCGGCGCGCAGTACGCGTACCGCATCGACCCCGGACTCGGCGTCCCCGAGGTGCAGGCCACGCCCGACGGCCGCCTCCTCGTCCTGGAGCGCGGCTTCACCGCCGGCGTCGGCAACACCGTCCGCCTCTACCTGGCCGACCCGCGCCACGCCACCGACACCAGCGGCATCGAGCACCTCACCGGGCAGCGCGGCGTCCGGCCGGTCGGGAAGACCCTGCTCGCCGACCTCGCCGCCTGCCCCTCCCTCGGCGCCACCGCCAGGCAGCCGCAGCCCAACCCGCTCCTCGACAACATAGAGGGCATGACCATCACCGGCCGCGACCGCACCGGCCGCCTCACGGTCCTCCTGGTCAGCGACGACAACCAGAACCCGGCCCAGACCACACGCTTCTCCTACCTGCGGGTGCGCGCCTGAGGGCCGATTGTTACGGCGGGATGAAATCATCCCCCGCCCGCGTTGGTGCCTTCCGGATAAGTACGACGATCGGGAGGCACCGCGTGGGACCACAACGGGGATGGGCACGACGGCTCGCGGGCTACGCCTGGCGCTATCCGAAGGACGTCGTCCTGGCCCTCGGCTCCGCGCTCGCCGGCATGGCCGTCACCGCCGTCGTCCCCCTGATCACCAAGGTGATCATCGACGATGTGATCGGCGCCCACACCCGCTCCATGGCCCCCTGGGCGGGCGCCCTCGTCGCCGCCGCCGTCCTCGTCTACGCCGCCACCTACGTCCGCCGCTTCTACGGAGGCCGGCTTGCCCTCGACGTCCAGCACGACCTGCGGACGGAGATGTACGACACGATCACCCGCCTCGACGGCCGCCGCCAGGACGAGCTGTCCACCGGGCAGGTCGTGGGCCGCGCCACCAGCGACCTCCAGCTGATCCAGGGCCTGCTGTTCATGCTCCCGATGACCATCGGGAACGTCCTGCTGTTCCTGGTCTCCCTGGTGATCATGGCGTGGCTGTCGCTGCCGCTGACCCTCGTCGCGCTCGCCGTCGCCCCCGCGCTCGGCTGGATCGCCCGGCGCAGCCGCACCAAGCTGCACCCCGCCACCTGGTACGCCCAGGCCCAGGCCGCCGCCGTCGCCGGTGTGGTCGACGGCGCGGTGAGCGGCGTACGCGTGGTCAAGGGCTTCGGACAGGAGGCGCAGGAGACCCGCAAACTGCGCGAGGTCGGCCGCAAGCTGTTCGCCGGCCGGCTGCGCACCATCCGCCTGAACAGCAAGTACACCCCCGCCCTCCAGGCCGTCCCGGCGCTCGGCCAGGTCGCCATGCTGGCCCTCGGCGGCTGGCTCGCGGTGCGCGGGCACATCACGCTCGGCACCTTCGTCGCCTTCTCCACCTACCTCGCCCAGCTGGTCGGCCCGGTCCGCATGCTCGCGATGGTCCTCACCGTCGGCCAGCAGGCCCGCGCCGGCACCGAGCGCGTCCTGGAGCTGATCGACACCGAGCCGACCATGAGGGACGGCACCCTGGAGCTGCCCGCCGACGCGCCCGCGACCGTCGAGTTCGACGACGTGTCCTTCGGGTACGCCGAGGACGCCAAGGTCCTGGACGGGCTCAGCTTCGAGATACGCCAGGGTGAGACGCTGGCCGTCGTCGGCTCCTCCGGCTCCGGCAAGTCCACCCTCTCCCTGCTCCTGCCGCGCTTCTACGACGTCACCCACGGCGCCGTCCTCATCGGCGGCCACGACGTCCGCGAGCTGACCCTCTCCTCGCTGCGCGCCGCCATCGGACTGGTCCCGGAGGACTCCTTCCTCTTCTCCGACACGGTCCGCGCCAACATCGCGTACGGCCGCCCCGACGCCACCCAGGACGAGATCGAGGCCGCCGCCCGCGCCGCACAGGCCGACCGCTTCATCCGGGAACTGCCCGAGGGCTACGACACCAAGGTCGGCGAGCACGGCCTCACCCTCTCCGGCGGCCAGCGCCAGCGCGTCGCGCTCGCCCGCGCCCTGCTCACCGACCCCCGCCTGCTGGTCCTGGACGACGCCACCTCCGCCGTGGACGCGCGCGTCGAACACGAGATCCACGAGGCCCTCAAGGAGGTCATGCGGGGCCGCACGGCCGGCCCCTCGCCCGACCACCACCCCTCAACGAGCGCTGGCGCGCGCACCACCTTGTTGATCGCCCACCGCCGCTCCACCCTGAACCTCGCCGACCGCATCGCCGTACTCGACCGCGGCCGGCTCGCCGACCTCGGCACCCACGAGGAACTCCAGCGCCGCTCCGCCCTCTACCGCAGGCTGCTGACCGACCCGGACGAACTGGGCGGCGTCTCACCCGGCCACACCCCGCCGGACGACGAGCCGGCCGAGGACGACGCGGGCCTGCGCGCCGAGCTGGACGCCGAGTACGACGCCGAGCGCGGCGTCACCCCCCGCCTGTGGACCGGCGACCGTGCGCCGAAGGACACGGCGCTGGCCGGCACCCCCGCCACCCCCGAGCTCCTCGACCGGGTGGCCGCCCTGCCCCCGGCCACCGACACCCCCGGCGTCGACGAGGAGAAGGCGGTACGCCCCGAGGACTCCTACGGACTGCGCCGCCTGCTGCACGGCTTCGGGCTGCCCCTGCTGGCCAGCCTCGCGCTGGTCGCCGTCGACGCGGGCGCGAGCCTGGTCCTGCCGGTGCTGATCCGGCACGGCATCGACGCGGGCGTCACCAAACTGGCCATCGGCGCCGTCTGGTCGGCCTCGCTGCTCGCCCTGCTGGTGGTCCTGGTGCAGTGGGCCGCGCAGATCGGCGAGACCCGGATGACCGGCCGTACCGGCGAACGCGTCCTCTACACGCTCCGGCTCAAGATCTTCGCGCACCTCCAGCGGCTCGGCCTCGACTACTACGAGCGCGAGCTGACCGGCCGGGTGATGACCCGCATGACCACCGACGTCGACGCGCTGAGCACGTTCCTCCAGACCGGTCTGGTCACCGCGTTCGTCTCGGTCGTCACCTTCTTCGGCATCATGGTCGCCCTGCTGGTGCTCGACATCCAGCTCGCGCTGGTCGTGTTCACCACGCTGCCCCCGCTGATCGTCGCCACCTTCTTCTTCCGCCGGGCGAGCGTGAAGGCGTACGAACTCGCCCGCGAGCGCGTCTCGGCGGTCAACGCCGACCTCCAGGAGTCGGTGTCCGGGCTGCGGATCGTGCAGGCGTTCCGCCGCGAGCGGGACGGCGGGCGGCGGTTCGCCGAGCGCAGCGACGGCTACCGCGCCGCCCGGCTGCGCGGCCAGTGGCTGATATCGGTCTACTTCCCGTTCGTCCAGCTGCTGTCCGCCGTCGCCGCGGCCGCCGTGCTGATCGCGGGCGCGGGCCGGGTCGAGGCCGCCACCCTCACCACCGGCGCCCTGGTCGCCTACCTCCTCTACATCGACCTCTTCTTCGCCCCCGTCCAGCAGCTCTCCCAGGTCTTCGACGGCTACCAGCAGGCCACCGTCTCCCTCGGCCGCATCCAGGAACTGCTGCGCGAACCCACCTCCACCAAGCCGGCGCGGCAGCCGCGGGACGTCACCTCGCTGCGCGGCGACATCGCCTTCGAGCACGTGCACTTCGCGTACGGCGACGGCGAAGCGGCCCTCGCGGACGTCGACCTGACGATCCCCGCGGGCCAGACCGTCGCCTTCGTCGGCGAGACCGGCGCCGGAAAGTCCACGCTGGTCAAGCTGGTGGCCCGGTTCTACGACCCGACGGCCGGGCGGGTCACGGTCGACGGCACCGACCTGCGCGACCTGGACCTGACCGGGTACCGGCACCGGCTCGGGGTGGTGCCGCAGGAGGCGTACCTGTTTCCCGGCACCGTCCGGGACGCCATCGCCTACGGCCGCCCCGACGCCACCGACGCCGAGGTGGAGGCGGCCGCGCGGGCGGTCGGCGCGCACGAGATGATCGCCACCCTCGACGGCGGCTATCTGCACGAGGTCGCCGAGCGCGGCCGCAACCTCTCCGCTGGCCAGCGCCAGTTGATCGCGCTCGCCCGCGCCGAACTGGTCGACCCGGACATCCTGCTCCTGGACGAGGCCACGGCCGCGCTCGACCTCGCCACGGAAGCCCAGGTCAACCAGGCCACCGACCGCCTGGCGGGCCGCCGTACCACCCTGGTGGTGGCCCACCGGCTGACCACCGCTGCCCGCGCCGACCGGGTGGTGGTCATGGACCACGGCCGGGTCGCCGAGGACGGCACCCACGAGGAACTGCTCGCCCTCGGCGGCCGGTACGCCGAGCTGTGGCGGACCTTCGCCGGGCGCTCCGAGCCGGAGGAGCCGGTGGGCGCGGTCCGCTGAGCCTCCGGGGGCGGCCGGGTCCGCCGAGCCCCCGCCGGTGCGCGCCGGTGACGGCCGTGCAACCATCCGACACACCCCCTGCGTCGTACATGCGTACGGCCGCCGGGGGACGGCCTGGACACGCTACGGGGAGGACGAACACGTGGAAAAGGGTGCGATACGCCGGCGACTCACGCTCGGCCCGGCCCTGCTGGCCGCGGCCGGGCTGCTGGCCTTCGCGGCTTCCGGCACCGCACAGGCCGCGCCCAGCACCTGCTCGGGGCAGCAGGTCAGAACCCTCTCCTTCGCCTCGGGCGTCACCCGCGTCTACCGCAGCGGTGACTACGTCTGCGCCATGACCGTCGCCCGCGTCCCCGGCACCGTCCGCGCGATGTCGGTCAGCGTCCAGGCCCGCGGCAGCCGCCCGGCCAGGGACGCCGGCCACTACCTCCACCACGCCGGTCCGGTGACCGTGCACGCCGGGCACCGCTGTGTCTGGATCCGCGGCGCGGTCGGCCGGAACAGCGTCAGCTCGGGCTGGATCCTCTGCTGAACCGCCGGGCCCACCGACACGCTGGCTCCCGCGCCTTCCCTTGACGGAAAGAAACTTCCCGGATATTCGTGACTCCTTGGAAGTTTCCTTCAGCAGTTCTCCTCTGGGAAGGAGCGCACGTGCCCGACACCAGCACGGGAAGCGACACCAGCAAGAGAGGCACAGGAAACACCGGGGACGGGGACGACGGCGTCCGGCTGTCCCGGCGTACCGTCCTCGCCGCGGGCGCCGGGATCACCGCCGCGCTCACCGTCCCGGCCACCGCCCGCACCGCCACCGCCCGCGCCGCCACCCCCGACGAGCGCCGGCTCAGGGCCCTGGTCTCCGGGATGTCCCTGGAGGAGAAGGTCGGCCAGCTGTTCGTGTCGCGGGTCTACGGCGCCTCCGCCACCGCCCCCGACCAGGCCGACATCGACGCCAACCTGAGCGAGCTGGGCGTGCGTACCGCGGCCGAGCTGATCCGTAAGTACCGGGTCGGCGGGATCATCTACTTCACCTGGACCCACAACACCCGCAACCCGCACCAGATCGCGGAGCTGTCCAACGGCATCCAGAAGGCGTCCCTGGAGCAGCCGCGGGGCCTGCCGATGCTGATCGCCACCGACCAGGAGCACGGCGCGGTGTGCCGGGTGGGCGCGCCCGCGACCCTGTTCCCCGGCGCCATGGCGATCGGGGCGGGAGCGAAAGGGCGCGAAGCGCTTCCCGGCGAGGACGGGGGCGGCAGACGGGCGGCCGGCTCGGCCGCCGACGCGCGCACCGTCGGCCGTATCTCCGGCACCGAACTGCGCGCCCTCGGCATCAACCAGGACTACTCGCCCGACGCCGATGTGAACGTCAACCCGGCCAACCCGGTCATCGGGGTGCGCTCCTTCGGCGCCGACCCGGCGGCGGTCGCCGAACTGGTCGCGGCCGAGGTGGCGGGCTACCAGTCGGCCCGCGTCGCCGCCACCGCCAAGCACTTTCCGGGCCACGGGGACACCGCCGTGGACAGCCACTACGGCTTCCCGGTCATCACGCACAGCCGGGAGCTGTGGGAGAAGCTGGACGCGGTGCCCTTCCGCTCGGCGATCGCGGCGGGCATCGACTCGATCATGACCGCCCACATCCAGTTCCCGGCCCTGGACGACTCCGGCGACCCGGCCACCCTCTCCGGGCCGATCCTCACCGGCATCCTGCGCGGTGAACTCGGCTACGACGGCGTGGTGATCACCGACTCCCTCGGCATGCAGGGCGTGCGCACCAAGTACGGCGACGACCGGGTGCCTGTGCTCGCGCTGAAGGCCGGCGTGGACCAGCTGCTCGACCCGCCCTCCATCGACCTGGCCTGGAACGCGGTCCTGAAGGCCGTCCAGGACGGCGAGCTGACCGAGGCCCGCCTCGACGAATCGATCCTGCGCATCCTGCGGCTGAAGTCCCGGCTCGGCCTGTTCGGCGATCCGTACGCGGACCGGGCGGCCGTGGACCGGGTGGTGGGCACCGCGTCCCACCTGGCCGCGGCCGAGCGCATCGCCGACCGTACGACGACCCTGCTGGTCAACGAGGACGCGATCCTGCCCCTCGACCGGCACCGGGAGCCCCGCCTGCTGGTGGTCGGCGCCGACCCGGACTCCCCGTCCGGTACGACGGGCCCGCCGACCGGCGTCCTGGCCGCCGCCCTCACCGAGGCGGGCTTCACCGCGACCGCCCTGTCCACCGGTACGAGCCCGTCCGCCGCGACCATCGAGGAGGCGGTCGCCGCCGCCCAGGACGCCGACGCGGTGGTGGTCGGCACCTACAACGTGACGGCGGGCAGCTCCCAACGCACCCTGGTGGAACGGCTGCTGGCGACCGGCAAGCCGGTGGTGGCGCTCGCCCTGCGCAACCCGTACGACATCGCCCAGCTCCCCTCGGTCCGGGCCTGCCTGGCGTCGTACTGCTGGACCGACGTCGAACTGCGCGCCGCCGCACGGGTGATCGCCGGCCGGGTCAAGCCGCGCGGCAGGCTGCCGGTACCGGTGCAGCGGGCCGACGACCCGAGCCAGGTGCTGTACCCGATCGGCCACGGCCTGACCTACTGAGACGGAGGGAGGCACCGGGCTGCACGGGCGGGGGTGCCGGGCTACGCCGCCTCGCCGAGCAGTCGTACGAGGTGATCGCGGCCCGCGGCGAGCAGGCCGGGCAGCGGCGCGGCCCGCTCGTACCACCGCTTCTCGTACTCCCAGCACAGCCAGCCGTCCCAGCCGCCCCGGCTGAGCACCTCCACGCACTCGGTGAGCGGCAGCACGCCCGCGCCGAGCGGCAGCGGGGTGGTGTCCTCGGCCGAGGCGATGTCCTTGACCTGCACATATCCCAGGTGGGGGGCGAGCGCCGCATACGTCTGCGCGGGCTGCTCGCCGCCCAGCCAGGTGTGCATCACGTCCCACAGCGCCCCCACCTGCCGGTGCCCCACCGGGCCCAGCACCCGGATGGCCTCGGCGCCGGTGCGGTGCGAGTCATGGGTCTCCAGCAGGATCCGCACCCCGAGCGCGGACGCGTCCTCGGCGGCGGTCCCGAGCCGCCGGGCCGCGATCGCGTCGGCCTCCTCCTGCGGGCCCTCCCCGCCGGGGAAGACCCGGACGAAGGGCGCGCCGAGATCGTGGGCGAGCCGCAGCAGCCCCCGCAGCTCGCCGAGCACGGCCGCGTCGTCACCGGGCGCGGCGACCCGCGCGTACCCGGCGACGCACAGCGGTTCGATGCCCGCACTCCTGAACAGAGCGGCCGTATCGGCGCGTTCGGCGGGGGAGAGGCCGGGGTGGACCGGTTCCTCGGGGTGGGCGCGCAGTTCGACACCGTGGTAGCCGTGCTCGGACGCGAGCGCCAGGACGTCCGGGACGGGCAGGCCGGGGACACCGAGAGTGGAGAACGCCAGCTTCATGCACGACGAGCCTACTCGCCCGCCGGGCGCCCCGCCGTCGCGCCGCAATGTCACGACTTCTCCAAGAAGAACCCAGGTATTGCCGCTTTTTCGCCGACAACCGATGTCACCCGATCTGCCGGGGTAGGGATCGACCGCTCATCCGGTCCGCAAAGACCCACAAGAAGGTCGATACATGGCAGAGTTGACTCGACGCAGACTCCTGGGCTCGGGCGCCGGAGCGCTGGGCGCCGCGGCGGCCCTCTCCCTGCTCCCGCCGAGCGTCCAGAAGGCGGTCGCCGCCGACGCGCCCGGGCGCGGCTCGTTGCACGACATCGAGCACGTCGTCCTGCTGATGCAGGAGAACCGGTCCTTCGACCACTACTTCGGCACGCTCTCCGGCGTACGCGGCTTCGCCGACCCGCGCGCGCGACGGCTCGACACCGGGCGCAGCGTCTTCTACCAGCCGGACGCCGAGAACCCGAAGGGCTATCTGCTGCCCTTCCACCTCGACACCCGCAAGTCCAGCGCCCAGGCGATCCCGTCCACCAGCCACGCCTGGTCGGTGCAGCACCAGGCGTGGAACCACGGCAAGATGGACCGGTGGCTGCCCGCCCACCGCGAGGCGGACGGCGCCAACGGCCCGTATGTCATGGGGTATTACACGCGTGAGGACATCCCGTTCCAGTTCGCGCTCGCGGAGACCTTCACCGTCTGCGACAACTACTTCTGCTCGGTCCTCGGCCCCACCTGGCCCAACCGCCTGATGTGGATGACGGGTTCGATCGATCCGGGCGGCACCAGGGGCGGCCCGGTCATCAGCAACGCGGCGCCGACGCCGTACCGCTGGACGACGTACGCCGAACGGCTCCAGGCGGCCGGGGTCAGCTGGCAGGTGTACCGGCAGGACGACGACTACGGCTGCAACATGCTGGAGCAGTTCGCCGCGTTCAGGAACGCCAAGCCAGGCTCCGCCCTCTACGAGCGCGGGGTGCGCCCGCGGCCCGCGGGGGCCTTCGAGGACGACGCCCGCAACGACCGGCTGCCGGCGGTGAGCTGGATCATGCCGACCAGCCACCAGTCGGAGCACCCCGACTATCTGCCCGCCGCGGGCGCGGACTTCGTGGCGTCGAAGATCGAGGCCATCGCCGCCAACCCGAAGGTGTGGCGCAAGACGGCCTTCATCCTCAGCTACGACGAGAACGACGGCCTCTTCGACCACGTCGCCCCGCCCACCCCGCCCGCCGGGACCAGGGACGAGTTCATCGGCGGCCTCCCCATCGGCGGCGGGTTCCGGGTCCCGGCCATCATCATCTCGCCCTGGACGGTGGGCGGTTGGGTCGCCACCGAAGCCTTCGACCACACCTCGGCCCTCCGGTTCCTGGAGCGCTTCACGGGGGTCGAGGAGCCGAACGTCAGCGCCTGGCGGCGGCACACCTTCGGCGACCTCACCAGCGCCTTCCGCTTCTCCCGGAGCGCCACGCGCGCACCCCGGCTGCCCGCGGGCACGGCGGCTCAGCTGAAGAAGGCGAAGGAGGGGGTGGCGACGCTGCCCGCACCGCGCCTGCCCGCCGCCGACCAGACCTACCCGCACCAGGAACAGGGCCACCGGCCGCAGGTGTGAGCGCGTCCGGGCCCACCGGGGCGAGGCGACACGGGCCGCCGGCCCGACTCCCACCGGTCACCGGTACCCGACCACACCGAATCCGGCCGGCCGCGCCCCGGTGGGAGCCCTTCGCGCCGCGCGGGAAGAGACCGGCCGCGCCCCGGTGGGGGCCCTTCGCGTCGGGGGGGCAGGCCGACCACGTGGCGCGCCGACGGGGAAGCCGAACGGCCGCCCCGGCACCGCGCGCGACGGTGGTTGCTCGTGGGTGCGTCGGCATGGGGACGTGGGCCTGTCGGGTGCGTGGTGCACTTCTCCGTGCGGGGCCGGGCGGCCGTTTTGGCGCTGCGTGTGACGGTGGTTGCTCGTGGGTGCGTCGGCATGGGGACGTGGGCCTGTCGGGTGCGTGGCGCACTTCCCCGTGCGGGGTCGGCCGGCTGCCCCGGCACCGCGTGCGACGGCGGTTGCCCGTGGGTGCGTCGGCATGGGGACGTGGGCCTGTCGGGTGCGTGGTGCACTTCTCCGTGCGGGGTCGGCCGGCCGTTTTGGCGCTGCGTGTGACGGTGGTTGCTCGTGGGTGCGTCGGCATGGGGGCGTGGGCCTGTCGGCCGCGTGGTGCACTTTCCCGTGCGGGGTCGGCCGGCTGCCCCGGCACCGCGTGCGACGGCGGTTGACCGCGGGCGCGTCCGCACGAGAACGCGGGCCCGTGCGGACGCGCGGCGCACTACCCGGACGGTCGCAAGCTTTCCTGCGACGGGGACGCGCCGTGGCCGTGTGCACGGGTGACGCGAGCGGCGTGACCGGGCTTCCACCGGGGGCGCGGGTACGGCCGTCTTCCACGGCCCGTCGGCAGGCCGGGCGCCCGCCTGCCGATCAGCGTCAGCGGCAACCTAGGTCCGGGGGCGTCCAGGTGACGATCGGCGGCCTCCCGGCGCAGGTCACCACCGAGGACGGCCCCCACCTCCTCCGGCGGTGCCGGGAACGGCTGCCGCCTCCGGCCACCAGCCTCTTCAGCCCGCGTACGCCGGCGCCGAGCCCCCGATCGGTTTGCGGCCGCCCTTCACGGCCGCCACCAGCCCGCCCCCCTCAGCCCCGCGCCACCCCCGTCGACCCCCTGACCACCAGTTCCCCCCGCACCTCCGCCGTCCCCCCGGCCGGTGCCTCCTCACGGCCCATGGCGACGCGCCCGGCCCGCGCTCCCGCCTCGGCCAGCGGCAGGCGGACCGTCGTCAGGCCGGGTACGACGTCCACGGCCACCGGGAGGTCGTCGAAGCCGGTGACGGACACGTCCTCGGGGATGCGCAGGCCGGAGTCCCGCAGGGCGGCGCACGCACCGGCCGCGACGGAGTCGTTCGCGGCGACCAGGGCCGTCAACGACGGGTCCCGGCGCAGCAGTTCACGCGCGCCCTCGTACCCCGAGCGCCGGTCGAACCGCCCGTGCACCGTCCACCGCGGGTCCTCCCCTATCCCCGCCGCGGCCAGCGCGGCGCGATGCCCCTCCAGCCGGTGCCGCGTGGTCGAGCGCTCCTCGGGCCCGGCGATGCACCCGAGCCGCCGATGCCCGAGGCCCACCAGATGCTCGGTCACCGCCCGCGCGCCGCCGAGGTTGCCGAAGCTGAGCGCGACCGCCCCCGCGTCCGGCACCGGGGGCCGGCCGCACAGCACCACCCGCGTGCCGCCCTCCCCGAGCTTGCGCAGCTTCGCCGCCACGGCCGCCGTGTGCGGCGCGTCCAGGACCGCGCCGCCGGTCAGCACGACCGCGGCCGCCCGCTGCCGTTGCAGCAGCGTCAGGTACTTCAGCTCCCGCTCCGGCGAACCGCCCGTGTTGCAGACGACCGCGAGCCGCTCGCCGCCCGCCCGGCCCCCGGTGCCCCCGATCTCCGCCTGGATCGCGCTCGCCATGATCCCGAAGAAGGGGTCGGCGATGTCGTTGACGAGGATGCCGACCAGGTCGGACGTGGCGGCGGCCAGCGCGCTCGCGGGCCCGTTGAGGACGTAGTCCAGCTCGTCCACCGCGCGCAGCACCCGCTCGCGGGTCGACGCCGCGACCGGGTAGTTGCCGTTCAGCACGCGGGACACCGTCGCGGGGGAGACCTGGGCGCGCGCGGCCACGTCCGCCAGGGTCACGGTCATTCTCGTCGTCCTTTGGTCGCGCCGATCGTCGTCTCGTCAGGGCAGGTAGACGGCCTGAACAGGACTTCGGTTCCCGCGCCCCGCCGACGCCCCTGCCGGTGGAAAGGGGCACCGGAACCCGGACAGGTCTTGTGCCGACCGCCGTCCCGAGGCTAGCTTCCTCCCCGGTGGAAAGCGCTTGCTATGACGATTGTCGCAGTGGCGGACAGGGCGCTCGGCGCCCCGGAAGAGGGTCCGGCGAGGGCCCGTGGAGGGGACCTGCGTGAGACGTAAGACGACCGTGCGCATCGCCATGAACGGCGTGACCGGGCGCATGGGCTACCGCCAGCACCTGCTGCGCTCGGTCCTCGCCCTGCGCGACCAGGGCGGCCTCGATCTCGGCGACGGCACCGTGCTGTGGCCGGAGCCGATCCTGCTCGGCCGCCGCGAACACGCGCTCCGCGAGATCGCCGGCCGGCACGGATTGGAGCACGTCTCCACCGACCTGGACGCGGTGCTCGCCGACCCGTCCGTCGACGTCTACTTCGACGCGCAGGTCACCGCCGCCCGCGAGGACGCGCTCCGGAAGGCGATCGCCGCGGGCAAGCACGTCTACACCGAGAAGCCCACCGCCACCGGCCTCGACGGCGCCCTCCGACTCGCCCGTCTGGCGCGGGAGAAGGGCGTCCGGCACGGCGTCGTCCAGGACAAGCTGTTCCTGCCGGGCCTGCGGAAGCTGAAGCGGCTGATCGACGGCGGCTTCTTCGGCCGGATCCTGTCCGTGCGCGGCGAGTTCGGCTACTGGGTCTTCGAGGGCGACTGGCAGGACGCCCAGCGTCCCTCCTGGAACTACCGCGCCGAGGACAGCGGCGGCATCGTCGTGGACATGTTCCCGCACTGGGAGTACGTGCTGCACGAACTGTTCGGCCGCGTCACCTCCGTCCAGGCCCTGACCGCGACCCATATCCCGCGCCGCTGGGACGAGCACGGCAAGCCGTACGACGCGACGGCCGACGACGCCGCGTACGGCATCTTCGAGCTGGCGGGCGGCGCGGTCGCGCAGATCAACTCCTCCTGGGCGGTGCGCGTCCACCGCGACGAACTGGTCGAGTTCCAGGTCGACGGCACGGAGGGTTCGGCGGTGGCCGGCCTGCGCAACTGCCGCGTCCAGCACCGCTCCGCGACCCCCAAGCCGGTCTGGAACCCCGACATTCCCGCCACCGAGGCGTTCCGCGAGCAGTGGCAGGAGGTCCCGGACAACGGGGAGTTCGACAACGGCTTCAAGGCGCAGTGGGAGCTGTTCCTACGGCATGTGTACGCCGGCACCCCGTACCACTGGGACCTGCCGGCCGGGGCGCGGGGCGTCCAACTGGCCGAGCTGGGCCTGAAGTCGGCGGCCCAGGGCCGCCGCATCGCGGTGCCGGAGATCACGCTGTGACCATCCAACTCCCCTACGCCGACGGCACCTTGCGGACGTACGAGCCGCGCCCCGAGCCCTTCCGGGCCGCCCCCGGTACGGTCCTCGCCTCCCGCACGGTCTTCTCCGCGGCCCATGTCGTCGCCGACCCGTACGCGGACGTCTCGCCCGACTCGCCCGCCGCCGTCGACTGGGACGCGACCCTCGCCTTCCGCCGCCATCTGTGGGCGCACGGCCTCGGGGTCGCCGAGGCGATGGACACCGCGCAGCGCGGGATGGGCCTGGACTGGCCGGCGGCCGCCGAGCTGATCCGGCGCAGCTCGGCCGAGGCGAAGGCGGTCGGCGGGCGCATCGCCTGCGGGGCCGGCACCGACCAGCTCACCGGCGGGAGTCTGACGGACATCCGCGCGGCCTACGAGGAACAGCTCGCGGTCGTGGAGGAGTCCGGCGCCCGGGCGATCCTGATGGCCTCCCGCGCCCTGGCCGCGACGGCCAGGGGCCCCGAGGACTACCAGGAGGTCTACGGCCACCTGCTCCGCCAGTGCGCCGAGCCGGTCGTGCTGCACTGGCTCGGCCCGATGTTCGACCCGGCGCTTGAGGGCTACTGGGGGTCCGCTGACCTGGACGCCGCCACCGAGGTGTTCCTCGACGTGATCGCCGCCCACCCGGACAAGGTCGACGGCGTCAAGGTCTCCCTGCTGGACGCGCGCCGGGAGGTCGGGCTGCGCCGCCGTCTGCCGGAGGGCGTGCGCTGCTACACCGGCGACGACTTCCACTACCCCGAACTGATCGCGGGCGACGCGCGGGGCTTCAGCCACGCCCTGCTCGGCGTCTTCGACCCGCTCGCCCCGCTGGCGGCACGGGCGGTACGCCACCTCGACACCGGTGACGTGCCGGCGTTCCGCGAACTCCTCGACCCCACCGTGGAGTTGTCCCGCCACCTGTTCCAGCCTCCCACCCGCTTCTACAAGACCGGCGTCGTCCTGCTCGCCTGGCTGGCCGGCCACCAGTCGCACTTCACGATGGTGGGCGGCCTCCAGTCGGCCCGCTCGCTCCCGCACCTGGCCCGCGCCTACGAACTCGCCGACGGACTGGGCATGTTCCCGGATCCCGGTCTCGCCGAGGACCGCATGAAGTCCCTCCTCGCCCTGTACGGAGTCCAGCAGTGACCGGTGACCTCGCCCGCCTCTCCGTCAACCAGATGACGGTGAAACAGCTGTCCTTGCCCGAACTGGCGCAAACCTGCCGTCAGTTCGGCATCGGCAAGGTGGGCCTGTGGCGCGAGCCGGTCCAGGCGTACGGCGTCGCCAAGACGGCCGCGCTGGTGCGGTCGGCGGGGCTGGAGGTGACGACGCTGTGCCGGGGCGGCTTCCTCACCGCGACCGGTCCCGGTGAGCGGGCCGCCGCCCTGGCCGACAACCGCCGCGCGGTGGAGGAGGCGGCGGCGCTCGGCACCGACACCCTGGTCCTGGTCTCCGGCGGCCTCCCGGCGGGCGGCAAGGACCTGTGCGGGGCCCGCGAACGCGTCGCCGACGCCCTCGCCGAACTGGCACCCTACGCCGAGTCCCACGGCGTCCGCCTCGCCATCGAGCCGCTGCACCCGATGTTCGCCGCCGACCGCTGCGTCGTGTCGACCCTGGCCCAGGCACTCGACCTCGCGGAACGCTTCCCCGCCCGCCAGGTCGGGGTGACCGTGGACACGTACCACGTCTGGTGGGACGACCGGGCCCCGGCGGGGATCGCCCGTGCGGGCGCTGCGGGTCGTATCCACGCCTTCCAACTGGCCGACTGGACAACCCCGTTGCCCGCCGGGGTGCTCAACGGCCGGGGGCAGCTCGGGGACGGTTCGATCGACCTGCGCGAGTGGCGCGGGTACGTCGAAGCGGCGGGCTACTCCGGCCCGGTCGAGGTGGAGCTGTTCAACGAGGAGTTGTGGGCGCGGGACGGCCGGGAGGTGCTGAAGGAGACGGCGGCGCGCTTCCTGGAGCACGCCGCCTGAGCCCGGCGCCGGGTCAGTAGGTGATCCGGTCGAGCAGCCAGTCGCCCAGTTCCCCGGTGACGGCGGTGTGCGTGGTGGTCGTGGACGAGCAGATGAAGTCGTCCAGGTCGCTCTCGTCCGGCGGGAGTTCGTCCACCGCCACGTAGAGGTCGTCCTGCCGGCCGATGTCCCGGACGGACACCGCGCTGATCGTGGGCACGAAGCAGATGTCCGGGTGCCGCAGGTCCACCGTGCCGCCGGCCTTCTCCAGCGCGTTGGCGAGGATGCGGTACGTGTTGAGCGTGCCGCCGGGCGCGCCGTCGAGTTCCGGGAAGCCGTCGGTGGTGATCGTCTTCTCGGCCTTCGGGAAGCGGCGGTTGAGGTAGGCGGCGGTCACGTCGTCGCCCTGGGCCTGGGTGTAGAAGGTGGTGCCGGGGTAGACCCGCTCGACGCGCAGCGCGGTCTCGCCGGGCCGCACCTCGGGCAGTCCCACGCCGTCCCCGCGTCCGCTGGCGACCCCGAGCAGCCGGGGGATGCGGGGCCAGCCGCCCAGCCGGGTCGCGAGGCGGTTGACGGCGTCGCCCTCGATGTGGAGGGAGGTGACGCGATCCCAGGTCCAGCCGGCGGCGCCCCGCCGCGACCCGTGGACCAGGCCCCGCTCCCGCACCTCGAAGTACTCTCCGGGCTCGCCGCGCAGCGCCCGCGCGATCTGGGTCACCGCGACCCATACGGCGCCCAGCGCGAGACCGATCAGCAGGCCGATCGCCCGGTTGCCGCGGGCCGACCCCTCGCCGGCGGCCGGGAGACCCCACACCCCGAGCCAGCCCGACGGGACGGCGACGAGCAGGGCCCAGGCGGCGTTCACCCACCGCTTGCGGTGGCCGACCGGATGCCGGCTGAGCACCGGCCCGAGCCGGTCCAGAGCGCTCGCTCCCTCGATGGCAGTCACCGGCCAAGTCAAACACCGGTGGGTGCCAGCGCTCAACACCCGGACTATGGAAAGGAGTTGCCTACGGCCGCCATGCGTCCCGGTAGTCCGGGTGGTCCGCGTACGTCAGCGCGATCAGCCGGAGCGGACCCTCCAGGACGCCCGCCTGGTACTGGGTGCGGTCCCACGCCTCCAGATCTGCGCCGGACACCCGGTCCCCCCGCTCCCCGATCCGTGCCACGGCCGCGTCCCGCCGCCGGGCCGCCGCCGCGTACGCGTCCACGATCCCCTTCAGCGCCTTCGCGCCGCGCAGCACCCGCGCCGGGTCCTGCCCCGCGATGTACCGGCCGGTCTCCTCGTCCCCGACCTCGCACACCCCGCGCGCGTCCTCGTCGAACACCCACCCGGCGGCGAAGCCCCACTCCCGGCCCACCACCGAGCGCGCCCCCCGCGCGGCGTCGCCGAGCCGGGCGTACAGAAACCGCACGAGTTCGTCCATGACCCGCCCGCCCCCCTTCCCGGTCCCTAGAAGAACACCCCGCACCGCAACAGCACATTGGCATACGGGCTCGCCTCACCGGTACGCACGATCAGCCTCGCCCCCGCCGACAACTCCTTGAGCCGCTCGTGCGGTACGACGTCCAGATGGGCGAACTGCCGCCGCACCAGGCCCAGATGGTCTCCGCGCAGCTCCTCCGCCACCGTGGCGCCCTCCAGCACCAGTTCGTCCACCAGGCCGGCGAAGACCTCCGCGAAGGACGGCACCCCGGCCCGGAAGGCCAGGTCCACCACGCGCGGCCCGGCCGGGATCGGCATGCCCGCGTCGCAGACCAGCACCTCGTCCCCGTGCCCCAACTCGGCCAGCGCCCCCGCCAGATGACGGTTCAGGATGCCCGACTTCTTCACAGCCGCCCGACCTCCTCGGCCGTCGGATACGACTCCTGCGCCCCCGCCCTCGTCACGGCCGCCGCGCCGACGCGGGCCGCGTACGCCGCCGCCTCCGCGAGGCTCCAGCCCGTGCCCAGCTTCCAGGCCAGCGCCGCCGTGAACGCGTCGCCCGCGCCCGTGGTGTCCACCGCGTCGACCTTCACCGACGCGACCCGCCGCGCGCCCGAGCCGTCGTACACCAGCGCGCCGCGGGCGCCGAGCGTGACCACGACCGAGCGCGGGCCGAGGGCCAGCAGCCCGCGCGCCCAGTCCTCGGGTTCCGCCCCGGCGGCCTCGCCCAGGATGACCCGCGCCTCGTGCTCGTTGACGATCAGCGGGTCGCAGGCGGCCAGCACCTCGGCGGGCAGCGGGCGCGGCGGGGAGGGGTTGAGCACGAACCGGGTGCCGGACGGCAGGGTCCGTACGACCTCCTCCACCGTCTCCAGCGGGATCTCCAGCTGGGCCGAGACCACGCGCGCGGCCCGGACCAGCGAGCCGGCCGACCGGACGTCCGCCGGGGTGAGGCGGGCGTTGGCGCCGGGTGACACCACGATGCTGTTGTCCCCGGACGGGTCCACGGTGATCAGCGCGACCCCGGTCGGCGCCCCGCCTTCGAGCACCCCCGCCGGGTCCACCCCGGCCGAGCGCAGGGAGTCCAGCAGCAGCCGGCCGTGGCCGTCCGCGCCGACGCGCGCCAGCAGGGCCGTACGGGCGCCCAGCCGGGCCGCCGCGACCGCCTGGTTGGCGCCCTTGCCGCCCGGATGCGTGGACAGATCCCCGCCGAGCACCGTCTCACCGGCGGCCGGCCGCCGCTCGACCCCGATCACCAGGTCGGCGTTGGCCGAACCCACGACCAACAGGTCGTAGTCGTACATCAGTTGACTCCCATGAACCCTTTGAATCCGAGAACCCGTGGAACGAGCCGGGGCGGACGGCCGCCCCCATGGCGCGTCCATGGTGTACGACCGTCCGCCCGCGCCCGCTTCGCCCGCCGCCGTCAGCCGGTGAATCCGGCCACGTTGTCCTTGGTGACCACCTTCACCGGCACCTTCACCGTCGGCTGCACCTTCTTGCCCCGCGACGCCTTGAGCGCGTTGTCCACGGCGATCCGGCCGAGCTGGGTCGGCTGCTGCGCGACGGAGGCGTACAGCGTGCCCGCCTTGACCGCGTTCAGGCCGTCCGGGGTGCCGTCGAAGCCGACCACCGGCACCGACGTACCGGCCTTCGAACCCAGCGCCTTGATCGCGCCGAGGGCCATCTCGTCGTTGGCGGCGATCACGCCCTGCACGTCCGGGTGGGCCTGGAGCAGGTTCGACATCACGTCGAGGCCCTTGGTGCGGTCGAAGTCGGCGGGCTGCTGCGCCACCACCTTGATGCCGGGGTACGCCTTCAGACCGTTGGCGAAGCCCTGCGCACGCTCACGCGCCGCCGAGGTGCCCGCCTGACCCTGGAGGATCACGATCTTGCCTTTGCCGCCCAGCTTCTCGGCGATCGTCCTGGCCGCCTGCTCGCCGCCGGCGATGTTGTCCGAGGCCACCAGGGCGTCCACAGCGGCCTTGTTGACACCGCGGTCCACCGCGATCACCGGGATCTTCGCTCTGTCGGCGGCCTTGACCGAGTTGCTCGCCGCGTCCGAGTCGACCGGGTTGACGATGATCGCGTCGAGGCCCGAACTGGTGAAGTTCTGGAGCTGGTTGGCCTGCTGGGAGGCGTCGTTCTGCGCGTCGGTGACCGTCAGGTCCACGCCCAGCTTCTTCGCCTCGGCCTGCGCGCCGGAGCGGATCTGCACGAAGAACGGGTTGTTCAGGGTGGACAGCGACAGACCCATCTTCGGCTTGTTGGAGGCACCGGAGCCGTCGTGCAGGAAGGAGGTCGCGCCGACCACCGCCACCGTCACCACGGCCGCGAGCCCGTACGTCGCCGCCTGCCTGCCCTTGTTGCCGCCGCCCCCGCTGGTCACAGGGGTGGCACCCGCCTTGCGGCGCACCGTGTCGAGCAGCACCGCCAGCGCGATCACGACACCGATCACCACCTGCTGCCAGAACGCGGAGACGTTCAGCAGGTTCAGGCCGTTGCGCAGCACCGCCAGGATCAGCGCGCCGACCAGGGTGCCGGACGCCTTGCCGGTGCCGCCGGCGAGCGAGGCGCCGCCGATGACGACGGCCGCGATCGCGTCCAGCTCGTAGCCGTCGGCGGCCTGCGGCTGCGCGGAGGACAGCCGGGAGGCCAGCACGATGCCCGCCACCGCCGCGAACACCCCGGACAGGGCGTAGATCGCGAGCTTCTGCTTCTTCACCCGCAGACCCGACAGGCGCGCGGCCTCCTCGTTGCCGCCGATCGCGTACATCGAGCGGCCGATGTAGGTGCGGCCGAGCACGAACGCGGCCAGCAGCCCCATCACGATCATGACCAGGACCGGCACCGGCAGCCAGTCGCCGAGCGTGTCACCGAGGTGCGAGACCGAGTCCGGGAACGGGATCGGCACACCACCGGAGATCACCAGCGACAGACCGCGCCCCACCGACAGCATCGCGAGCGTCGCGATGAACGGCGGCAGCTTGCCGTAGGCGATGAGGAAACCGTTCACCAGACCGGCCGCCACACCCGTGGCCACCGCGAGGACGACGGCCAGCGCGACCGGCACCCCGTGCTGGGTGGCGCTCCACGCCAGCACCGTCGCCGACAGCGCGGCCACCGAGCCGACCGACAGGTCGATGCCCGCCGCCACGATCACGAAGGTGACACCGAAGGCCAGGATCGCCGTCACGGCCGCCTGGACACCGATGTTGAGCAGGTTGTCCGTCGTCAGGAAGTCGCCGGACAGCGCCGACAGGGCGATGACCAGGACGATCAGCGCGGTCAGCGCGCCGTTGTCGAGCAGCAGCCGGCGCAGGCCGCCCGGCGCGCCACTCGCTCCCGTCGTGCTCTTGAGCGTGTCAGTGGCCACGGTCGGCCTCCTTCGCGGTGTTGTCGTTCGTGTCGCTGGTGGTGGGGTTGGATACGGCGAGTGCCATCACGGCGTCCTGCGTGGCCTCGCCGGCCGCGAGTTCGCCGGCGATCCGGCCCTGGGTCATCACCAGCACCCGGTCGCTCATGCCGAGCACCTCGGGCAGATCGCTGGAGATCATCAGGACGGCGGCACCGGCGGCCGTCAGCTCGTTGATCAGCTGGTAGATCTCGACCTTGGCGCCGACGTCGATGCCGCGCGTCGGCTCGTCCAGGATCAGCACCCTGGTGTCGGCCAGCAGCCACTTGCCGATGACGACCTTCTGCTGGTTGCCGCCGGACAGCGTGCGCACATGCTGGCCGAGGCCGGCCATCCGCACGCCCAGCTGACCGGCGATCCGCTCGGCCGCCACGTGCTGCGCCCTGCGGTCGACCAGCCCGGCGCGGGTCGCCGCGCGCAGGGTGACGAGGCCCAGGTTCTCCTCCACGGAGGCGTCCAGCACCAGCCCCTGCCCCTTGCGGTCCTCGGGCACGAGCCCGATCCCGGCCGCCATCGCGGCGTTCACGTCGGAGCGCCTGAGCGCGGTGCCGCCGACCTTCACGGTCCCGTCGTCGTACGGGTCCGCGCCGAACACGGCCCGGACGACCTCGGTGCGTCCGGCGCCCACGAGACCGGCGATGCCGACGACCTCCCCGGCGTGCACCTCGAAGCTCACGTCGTGGAAGACGCCGTCGCGGGTCAGCCCCTCGACGCTGAGCAACGCGGCGCCCCTGTCCGGGCGTCGGCGCGGGTACTGCTGCTCGATGGAGCGCCCGACCATGAGCCGTACGAGCTCGTCCTCGGGCGTGGTGGCGGGCACCTGGCCCACACTCTTGCCGTCCCGGATGACGGTGACCCGGTCCCCGAGGGCGGCGATCTCGTCGAGATGATGCGTGATGAAGACGATGCCCACCCCGTCCGCCCGCAGCTGCCGCACGATCGCGAACAGCTTCTCGACCTCCTCCGAGGTCAGCACGGCGGTCGGCTCGTCCATGATGAGCACGCGCGCGTCCAGGCTCAGAGCCTTGGCGATCTCCACCATCTGGAGCCGGGCGATGCCCAGTTCCCGCACCCGCGCACGCGGCGAGACCCGCACGCCGACCCGCTCCAGGAGCTTCGCGGCCTCGGCCTCCATCCGCTTCCGGTCGATCATCCCGAGGCGGCGCGGCTGCCGGCCGAGGAAGATGTTCTCGGCGACGGTCAGGTCCGGCACCAGGTTGAACTCCTGGTAGATGGTGGCGATCCCGAGCCGCTCGGAGTCCTGCGCGCCGTGGATGCGCGTCTCCCGGCCGCCGACGAGGATCCGCCCGGAGTCGGGCGTATAGGCGCCGGAGAGCATCTTGATGAGCGTGCTCTTGCCGGCGCCGTTCTCACCGAGCAGCACATGCACCTCGCCCCGGCGCAGATCGAAGTCGACACCGTCGAGCGCGACCACGCCGGGAAAGGTCTTGCGTATGCCCTCGATGCGCAGCAACTCGTCCGGGTTGCTCACGTCGTGCTCCTTTGCACTGGGGGGAGGGGCAGGGTGGGGATGATCCGGGGCTCGGTCTCCTCCGGTGTCTCACCGCAGGAGCGGCGTACGACCAGCCGGGCGGCGAGGGTGACGGACGCGGCCGGCCGCCCCTCGATCCGGTCGACCAGGGCGCGTACGGCGGCCCGGCCCAGCTCGCCGGTGGGCTGGGCGATCGCGGTCACCGGGGGATCGGTGTGCACGAACCAGGGGATGTCGTCGAACGCGGCGAGCGCGATGTCGTCCGGCACCCGCAGCCCGCGCGCCCGGACGGCGTCCAGGGCGCCGAGCGCCATCAGGTTGTCCGCCGCGAAGACGGCGTCCGGCGGCTCGGGAAGGTCGAGGAACCCCTCGGTGACCCGGCGCCCGCTGGCGGCCTGGAAGTCGCCCTGTCCGATGTAGACGCCGGGGAGCGGGAGCCCGTACTCGGCCAGCGCGGCGCGGAACGCCTCGACGCGCTCGCTGCCGGTCGTGGTGGCGGCGGGCCCCGCGATGATCGCGACCCGCCGGTGCCCGAGGGCGTGGAGGTGCGCCACGAGGTCCTGTACGGCGGCTCGTCCGTCGGCGCGTACGACGGGGACGTCGACGCCGGGGATCCAGCGGTCCACGAACACCATCGGCGTTCCGGCGCGGGCGGCGTCCAGCATGAGCGGCGAGCCGCCGTCGGTCGGCGAGACGAGCAGGCCGTCGATCCGCCGGTCCAGCAGGTTCCGCACGTGGTGGTCCTGGAGATCGGGCCGCTCGTCCGCGTTCCCGATGATCACGCTGTACCCGAGCGACCGGGCCTCTTCCTCCACGGAGCGGGCCAGCTCGGTGAAGTAGGGATTCAGCACGTCACTGATGACGAGGCCGAGGGTATGGGTCTGATCGGTCCGCAGCGAACGCGCCACGGCGTTCGGCCGGTACCCCAGCGACTCCACGGCGGCCAGCACCCGGCCGCGCGCGTCCGCGCTGACCGACGGATGCGCGTTCAGCACCCGCGAAACCGTCGCAACGGACACACCCGCCACCGCGGCCACATCCTTGATACTCGCCACCTCCGGCCCACCTCCTTGTGAACTCGTGACGCTTGGAATCGATTACATCGAGACGCGGAAACGATTGGAATCGATTACATGAGGGGTGGCAAGGGGGTGGGAGGTGGCCGAAACCCAATCGTTACCGGGCGGGAAAGTGACGACTGGTGGGCGGGTGGCCCCTGGTGATCGGCGATCGGCGTGCGCCGATCACCAGGGAGGCGTGCCCGACGGGGCGCAGGCGCCGGTCGTACGGGGGAGCCCCGCCCAACCCTCTTGCGCGGCGCCGGTCGGGCCGCGGGCTCATTCCTCTGCGAACAACTCGCCGGCCTCCGCCACGTGTACGGCCCGCTCGGCCCATGCCTTCAGCTGGTCGAGGTCGGTGCAGGCTTCGATGCGTGCGCGGGCGGTGTCGGGGACGGGGATGCGGCGCAATTCGAGGAAGCGAAGGAGTGTCTCCTGCCAGCCCTCGATGCGGCCCTCTTCCCTGGCCTTCGCGCGAGCCTCTTCTCGACCTTCCTCGCGCACCTGTTCAGCCAGGGGGTGGCGCCAGAAGTAGTGAATCTGTCCCACTGTGCCACCCCCTATTTCCGGTGCTGGTTCACTTGTCGGTGAACAGTTCGTCGGCGTTCGCCGCGTGTACGGCCCGTTCGGCCCATGTCTCCAGTTGGCTGAGGTCGGTGCAGGCTTCGATGCGTGCGCGGGCGGTGTCGGGGACGGGGATGCGGCGCCATTCGAGGAGGCGAAGAAGCGTCTCCCGCCAGCCCTTGATGCGGCCCTCTTCCCTGCCCTCTTCCCGGCCTTCCTCGCGTACCTGTTCAGCCAACGGATGGCGCCAGAAGTACTGGACGGTTGTCATCAAGTCCCTCCACGTCTGCTTCGCTTGGGGGTTGGTCAGGCAGGAGTCGACGAACTGCGCGTAGACCGAGGCGGTGTCCGCGTCGATGGTCTTCAGGATGGCCACCAGGGATTCCAGTATGGCCGGAGCCTGGGGCCCCTGTCCGTGTGTCATCGCCGAGAGCACCGCGAGGGACGGGTCACGCTCGCCCCAGTGTTCGTCGGTGATCATCGGCACGTTGTCCGGCCCCAGCACCAGTGGCCGCACCGTCATCGAGTGCCAGTCACGGAAGCCGAACCGGATGGGCCGCGAGGCCCACTTGGCGGTCGTACTGCTCTGCGTGATCACGATCAGCACCGGCTCGCAGCGGTACTTCTCGTACAAGTAGGCGAGGTAGTAAGGCCAACTGCCCCGTTTCCGGTCGTCCACCTTCCCCTGCGACTCCACCACCAGCAGGTACGTGCCCTCGTCCGTCTCCGCCCGCATCAGCGTGTCCACTCGCCGTTCGACCGGTTCGATCTCGGTGAGGTCCACATTCAGCGCCGCGATCTCCCGCGGCTCCGGAAACGGCACGTGCAGTACCCGCTGCAACGCCTTGGTCAGCACCGCGGGATCCTTCTGAAAGATCCGGTGCAGTGCCTCGTGCGACGAGCCGACCATCGACCCTCCCTCCTGTCGTACGACGTGCTCAACGAGCCGGATCCCAAGAGGTTGCATATGCCAGGGGAAAATGATGTTCGACTTCGGAATCACCGGATACCGCCCCGAGTGGCTGGTCGGCCGGCGGGACGTGCAGCGGGCGCACGGAGAGCGGCTCGAAGGTTTTGTGGGGCGGCCGCTCACCAGAGTCTCGATGGCCTGGGACGTGGAGGACGACGAGTGGTTCCGCGACTGCCCGGTGCTGTTCGACTTCGACGGTGAGCAGGTCGAGATCAACCACTGGAAACTCGACGAGCTCTCCCTCACGTGGAACACCATCGACCCGGCCGGTCCGGTCCGCTGGCCGGGCTTCGATCTCCAGTGGCGGCCGGAACCACTCCCCGAGCTGCGCCGGCTGCGGGGAGCGGTCCTGAAAGGGGTCGAACTGCCCGTGTGGCCAGGGCAGGACGTCGCTCAGGGGAACGTCGACGTCGGCTTCGTCTTCGAGACGGTCCGGGTGACGGTCTTCAACGCCATGGACGAGAACGGGCTCGGTTTCGGCGTTCGCTGACAACCTCGGGCGTGGCACCGCCCCCACCCCCTGTCACCCCCCACCGCTACCGTCGTCCCATGGCGCAACAGGCGGGGAACCACACCGGTGAGCGGCGGATGGCTGTGGTCGAAGGGGTGCTGGAGAGGATCACATACGCCAATGAGGAGAACGGGTACACCGTTGCCCGGGTGGACACCGGCAGGGGCGGCGGGGAGTTGCTCACCGTCGTCGGGGCGCTCCTCGGGGCGCAGGTCGGGGAGTCCCTGCGGATGGAGGGGCGGTGGGGGAGCCACCCGCAGCACGGCAGGCAGTTCCAGGTGGAGAACTACAGCACCGTGCTCCCGGCGACCGTCCAGGGCATGCGGCGCTACCTCGGCTCCGGGCTCGTCAAGGGGATCGGGCCCGTCTTCGCCGACCGGATCACCCGGCACTTCGGCGTCGACACCCTCCGCGTCATCGAGGAGGAGCCCGGACGGCTGATCGAGGTGCCGGGGCTCGGACCCAAGCGGACCAGGAAGATCGCCGCGGCATGGGAGGAGCAGAAGGCGATCAAGGAGGTCATGCTGTTCCTCCAGACCGTCGAGGTCTCCACCTCCATCGCCGTGCGGATCTACAAGAAGTACGGCGATCAGTCGATCGACGTCGTCAGGAAGAACCCCTACCGGCTCGCCGCCGATGTCTGGGGCATCGGCTTCCTCACCGCCGACAAGATCGCCCAGTCCGTCGGCATCCCCCACGACAGCCCCGAGCGCGTCAAGGCCGGCCTCCAGTACGCCCTCTCCCAGTCCGCCGACCAGGGCAACTGCTACCTGCCGGAGGAACGCCTCATCGCCGACGCGGTGAAGCTGCTCCAGGTCGACACCGGTCTCGTCATCGAGTGCCTCGGCGAGCTGGCACGGGAGCCGGAGGACGGCGGCGACCCCGGTGTCGTACGGGAGAAGGTGCCGGGACCCGACGGGGGCGAGCCCGTCACCGCCGTCTACCTCGTCCCCTTCCACCGCGCCGAGCTGTCCCTGGCCGCCCAGCTCCTGCGCCTCCTGCGCACCGGCGAGGACCGGATGCCCGGCTTCCAGGACGTGGACTGGGGCAAGGCCCTCGGCTGGCTCCACCAGCGCACCGGCGCCGACCTCGCGCCCGAGCAGGAGGCCGCCGTCCGGCTCGCGCTCACGGAGAAGGTCGCCGTGCTCACCGGCGGCCCCGGCTGCGGCAAGTCCTTCACGGTCCGCTCCGTCGTGGAGCTGGCCCGCGCCCGGCGGGCCAAGGTGGTGCTCGCCGCGCCGACCGGCCGCGCCGCCAAGCGGCTCGCCGAGCTGACCGGCGCCGACGCGTCCACTGTGCACCGGCTGCTGGAGCTGAAGCCCGGCGGGGACGCGGCCTACGACCGGGAACGGCCCCTGGACGCCGACCTGGTGGTCGTGGACGAGGCGTCCATGCTGGACCTCCTCCTCGCCAACAAGCTGGTGAAGGCCGTACCGCCCGGAGCGCACCTCCTCTTCGTCGGGGACGTCGACCAGCTGCCCAGCGTCGGCGCCGGCGAGGTGCTGCGCGACCTGCTCGCCCCCGGCAGCCCGGTCCCCGCCGTCCGTCTCACCCGCGTCTTCCGGCAGGCCCAGCAGTCCGGCGTGGTCACCAACGCGCACCGGATCAACGCGGGCCGGCACCCCCTCACCGACGGGCTCAAGGACTTCTTCCTCTTCGTGGAGGACGACACGGAGGAGGCCGGGCGGCTCACCGTGGACGTGGCGGCGCGCAGGATTCCCGCCAGGTTCGGGCTCGATCCCCGGCGCGATGTGCAGGTGCTCGCGCCGATGCACCGGGGCCCGGCCGGCGCGGGGGCGCTCAACGGGCTGCTCCAGCAGGCCATCACGCCGGCCCGGCCCGATGTGCCGGAGAAGCGGTTCGGCGGGCGGGTCTTCCGGGTCGGCGACAAGGTGACCCAGATTCGCAACAATTACGAGAAGGGGAAGAACGGGGTCTTCAACGGCACCGTGGGCGTCGTCACCGCGCTCGACCCGGTCGACCAGCGGCTGACCGTCCTCACGGACGAGGACGAGGAGGTTCCGTATGAATACGACGAACTGGACGAACTCGCCCACGCGTACGCCGTGACCATCCACCGCTCGCAGGGAAGTGAATATCCCGCCGTGGTGATTCCCGTCACCACGGGAGCATGGATGATGTTGCAGCGGAACCTGCTCTACACGGCCGTGACACGGGCCAAGAAGCTGGTCGTCCTGGTCGGTTCGCGCCGCGCGATCGGCCAGGCGGTGCGCACGGTGTCGGCCGGACGGCGGTGCACGGCCCTGGACTTCCGGCTCGCCGGCAAAAATGATCGATCAAATGAGTCGTGAAGGTCACAGAGCACTTCCAGAAGGCCCTTCGAGGGGGCAGGATGGGCAGGCTGACGGCACTGAGTGCCGTCAATAGGCCCAATGGTCGACCCCGAGTGCACTCTCCTGAGCCAAATGGGGGATGGTAGAGACAGTCAGGGCACCTCGAAGATGAGGCACTACGTCGGTGAGGGAAGACGTGAGCGACAACTCTGTAGTACTGCGGTACGGCGACGGCGAGTACACCTACCCGGTGGTCGACAGCACCGTCGGCGACAAGGGCTTCGACATCGGGAAGCTGCGCGCCCAGACCGGGCTGGTGACCCTCGACAGCGGGTACGGCAACACGGCCGCCTATAAATCCGCGATCACCTACCTCGACGGCGAGGCGGGCATCCTCCGCTACCGCGGCTATCCCATCGAGCAGCTGGCCGAGCGCTCCACCTTCCTCGAGGTGGCGTACCTGCTGATCAACGGCGAGCTGCCCACCGTCGACGAGCTGACCGCGTTCAAGGGCGAGATCACGCGGCACACCCTGCTGCACGAGGACGTCAAGAACTTCTACAAGGGCTTCCCGCGCGACGCCCACCCGATGGCCATGCTGTCCTCGGTCGTCTCGGCGCTGTCCACCTTCTACCAGGACAGTCACAACCCGTTCGACGAGAAGCAGCGCAACCTCTCCACGATCCGGCTGCTCGCCAAGCTGCCGACGATCGCGGCGTACGCGTACAAGAAGTCGATCGGCCACCCGTTCGTCTACCCGCGCAACGACCTCGGCTACGTCGAGAACTTCCTGCGCATGACCTTCTCGGTCCCCGCCGACGAGTACGAGCTGGACCCGGTCGTCGTCTCCGCGCTGGACAAGCTGCTGATCCTGCACGCCGACCACGAGCAGAACTGTTCGACCTCCACGGTCCGCCTCGTCGGCTCCTCGCAGGCCAACATGTTCGCGTCGATCTCGGCCGGCATCAACGCGCTGTGGGGCCCGCTGCACGGCGGCGCCAACCAGTCCGTCCTGGAGATGCTGGAGGGCATCCGCGACTCGGGCTCCGACGTCGACACCTTCATCCGCAAGGTGAAGAACAAGGAGGACGGCGTCCGTCTGATGGGCTTCGGCCACCGGGTCTACAAGAACTTCGACCCCCGCGCCAAGATCATCAAGGCCGCCGCGCACGACGTCCTGTCGGCCCTCGGCAAGTCCGACGAGCTGCTGGACATCGCGCTCAAGCTGGAGGAGCACGCGCTCTCCGACGACTACTTCGTCTCGCGCAGCCTCTACCCGAACGTGGACTTCTACACCGGTCTGATCTACCGGGCCATGGGCTTCCCGGCCGAGATGTTCACCGTGCTGTTCTCCCTCGGCCGCCTGCCGGGCTGGATCGCCCAGTGGACCGAGATGATCAAGGAGCCGGGTTCCCGCATCGGCCGCCCGCGCCAGATCTACACGGGCGTGGTCGAGCGCGACTTCGTGCCGGTCGAGGCGCGCTGAGCCTGACGCGGGCATAGGAAGCCTGCTGCGGCATAAGAAGAAGGCGCCCTGAGCCGCCGGTCCCCCCACGGGCCGACGACCAGGGCGCCTTCCCATGTCCCGGTGCGGATTCCCCCCACGGGATCCGGGCCGGGCGCTCGGAGAGGACAGCGCCTGAATCGCTGTCGATGTGCGGTCTGCCGGGACAAGCACGCCGGGAGGGCCGCTCAAAGCTTCCCGGTGTACGTGCCCCGGCAACGCATCTCCGGGGACGTCCCCCAAGACATCCCCAGACGCCGGAACAGCGCCCCCCAAGACGCCGATCCGACATCGCCAACTTAGACCTTCGAACCCCTTCGATGGTTACGTTCACGCCACTGTGATCTGCGTCTCTTGCATATGTCCCTTTGGTGCGCAAGAGCCCCGATCCGTCGATCGGGACCCGAGCGTAAGGATGATGCGCGAGCCTTGTGAAGAGTTTATGGGAGGCTCGCGTCCGTCTCTAGAGGGACTCCGGTACCGGCTTCGAGTGCCTTGTCACCGGAACCGGCGCAGCCGCAGGCTGTTGGTGACCACGAATACCGAGGAGAACGCCATCGCGGCGCCCGCGATCATCGGGTTCAGCAGTCCCGCGGCGGCCAGCGGCAGCGCGGCCACGTTGTAGCCGAACGCCCAGACGAGGTTGCCCTTGATGGTGGCCAGCGTGCGCCGGGACAGCCGGATCGCGTCGGCCGCCGTCCGCAGATCGCCGCGGACCAGCGTCAGATCGCCCGCCTCGATCGCCGCGTCGGTGCCGGTGCCCATCGCCAGGCCCAGGTCGGCGGTGGCGAGGGCGGCCGCGTCGTTGACCCCGTCGCCGACCATGGCCACCACGCGGCCCTCGGCCCTCAGACGCCGTACGACGTCCACCTTGTCCTCGGGCAGCACCTCCGCGTACACCTGCCCGGCGTCGATGCCGACGGCCCTGGCGACCGACTCGGCGACCGTCCGGTTGTCCCCGGTGAGCAGCACCGGCGTCAGCCCGAGGGCGCGCAGCTCGCGGATCGCCTCCGCGCTGGTCTCCTTGATCGCGTCGGCGACCGCGAGGACCCCGCGGGCCCGTCCGCCCCAGCCCGCCAGGACGGCCGTACGGCCCTCCCGCTCGGCCTCGGCGGCCGCGCGGGCCAGCTCCTCGGGAACCTCGTCGTACAGGCGCCCCACGGCCACCTCACGGCCGTCCACGCGCCCGCGTACGCCCCGTCCCGGAACGTTCTCGAAGCGCTCGACCGCCGGGAGGGCGCCGGCGCTCTCCTCGGCGCCGGCCGCGATGGCGCGGGCGACCGGGTGCTCGGAGGCGTGTTCCAGGGCGCCGGCGAGGCGCAGCAGCTCCTTCTCGTCCTCGCCGGCGGCGGCGTACACCGTCTGGAGGGTCATCCGGCCGGTGGTGACGGTGCCGGTCTTGTCCAGGACGACGGTGTCGACGCGCCGGGTGGACTCCAGCACCTCGGGGCCCTTGATCAGGATGCCGAGCTGGGCGCCGCGCCCGGTGCCGACCATCAGCGCGGTCGGCGTGGCCAGGCCCAGCGCGCAGGGGCAGGCGATGATCAGCACGGCGACGGCGGCGGTGAACGCGGAGACCGCGTCCCCGGTGACGCCGAGCCAGACCCCGAAGGTGCCGAGCGCGATCAGGATGACCACGGGCACGAACACCGCGGAGACCCGGTCGGCGAGCCGCTGCACCTCGGCCTTGCCGTTCTGCGCGTCCTCCACCAGCCGGGCCATCCGGGCGAGCTGGGTGTCGGCGCCGACGCGGGTGGCCTCGACCACCAGCCGGCCGCCCGCGTTGACCGTGGCGCCGGTGACCCGGTCGCCGGGGCCGACGTCCACCGGCACCGACTCGCCGGTCAGCATGGACGCGTCGACCGCGGAGACGCCCTCGACCACGGTGCCGTCGGTGGCGACCTTCTCGCCGGGCCGTACGACGAACCGGTCGCCGACCGCGAGCGAGGAGACGGGCACCCGCACCTCACGCCCGTCCCGCAGCACCGCCACGTCCTTCGCGCCCAGCTCCAGCAGCGCCTTCAGAGCGGCACCGGCGCGGCGCTTGGAGCGGGCCTCCAGATAGCGGCCGAGCAGGATCAGCGCGATGACACCGGAGGCGACCTCCAGATAGATCGTGGCGGCGCCGTCCGTCCGGGAGACGGTGAGGCGGAACTCGTCGTGCATGCCGGTCATCCCGGCGCGGCCGAGGAACAGCGCCCACAGCGACCAGCCGAACGCGGCCAGCGTGCCGACCGAGACCAGGGTGTCCATGGTGGCCGCGCCGTGCCGGGCGTTGGTCCAGGCGGCGCGGTGGAAGGGCGCGCCGCCCCAGACGACGACGGGCGCGGCGAGGGTGAGGGAGAGCCACTGCCAGTTGTCGAACTGGAGGGCCGGGATCATCGCGAGCAGGACGACGGGCAGCGCGAGCAGCGCGGAGACGAGCAGCCGGTGGCGCAGTGCGCCGAGTTCGGGGTCCCGCTCGGCGGACTCCGGGGCCGCGGCCTCCGGTTCGGGCCGCGGCGGGGCGGGCTCCTCGGCGGTGTACCCGGTCTTCACGACGGTCGCGATCAGATCGGCGACGTCGACGCCCGCGCCGTAGCTGACCTTCGCCTTCTCGGTGGCGAAGTTGACGGTGGCGCTGACGCCGTCCATCCGGTTGAGCTTCTTCTCCACGCGCGCGGCGCAGGAGGCGCAGGTCATCCCGCCGATGAGCAGTTCGACCTCGGACACCGTACCGGAGGACGTCGTGCCGGAGGACGCCGCGCCGGGGGTTATGGCGGTGTCCGCTTGCTCTGCGATGGTGCTGGTCATGTCCGGACTCCAGACATCGGACCGGACCGCGCGGAGCCAGTATCAGCTGGTCGGCGCGGCCGGTCGGGACTGTGGAAGGGCGGTGCTCAGGCCTTGCCGGCCAGCTCGAAGCCGGCCTCGTCCACGGCGGCGCGGACGGCCTCGTCGTCCAGCGGGGCGGCGGAGACGACGGTCACCTCGCCGCTCGACGCGACGGCCTTCACCGCGGTGACGCCGGGGAGCTGGGAGATCTCGCCGGAGACGGATCCCTCGCAGTGTCCGCAGCTCATGCCGGTCACCTTGTAGACGGTGGTGACGGAGGCCGGGGTGTCGGTGTGGGCGCTCATGTCGTTCTCCTCGTCGTGGCGCATGGGGCCGGTGGGGTTCGCCGGTGTTGTTCCCGATGGTTTCCCCACCGTCCTCAGAGTATACCCCTAGGGGGTATTTCTCCAAGGGGGATACGAGGGATTCCGCCGGGCGAGTGACAGCGCCCAGGCGAGCGCGGCCAGCGCGACCAGGGCCGGGCCCAGGGCGGAGACGAGGGCGAGCAGGTGCTGCTGGGCGGCGCTCGGCTGCGGCGGGTACCCCGGCGCGAACAATCCGCTCTCCACGCCCCGGCCGGTGAGCCGTACGACCAGCCAGGGCGCGAGGCCGCGCGCCGTGTCCGCCAGGGCGTGCAGCAGGGTGGCGCCCATGCAGGCGGCGACCACCGGCGGGGCGTACCGGAAGCGGCCGTCGGGGCGGCGCAGCGCCAGCAGCACACCGCCCGCGGCCGCGGTCCAGGCCCCCTGCCCGAGGGGCGCGAGCAGCCCGCGCACCAGCTCCGTCTCCAACTGCCCCCAGGGGTCCGGGGCCCACAGGGCGGCGTCGAGGGCGTGCCCGGCGCTCTCCAGCGCCGCGAAACCGACACCGACGGCGGCGCCCAGCATCAGCCCGGCCCGCATGCCGCGGACGGCCGGCTGCCGGCGCAGCGCGAACACCAGCGCCCCCAGCTTGGCCGCCTCCTCGGCCAGGGCGACGGTCAGGTACCGGCTCAGGGAGGGGTGCGGTGCGGAGGAGGCCGCGAGCGAGGCGCCGAGCACGCCGAGCGCGCCGCCCGCCAGGAAGCAGCCGAGGACCGCGCTGACCCCGAGGTCGCGGGCGCCCCGCTCGTACGCCCACAGCACGAGGACCACCGGCACCAGGAAGGTGCCCAGCAGGGCGGGCGTCACGAGCGCCGCCGTGCTCCGGGTCGCGAGGGCCAGCCCCGCGGCCGGTCCCCACACCGCGAGCCCGCCGACCAGACAGCGCCGCCACAGGCCCGCGCCGATGCGGGGGTACGGGGGCGGGGGCTGCTGCGGATGGGGGATACGGGCCTTGGGCGTGCCGGGCGGCGGGGGGTGGCTCACGTGGGTCGTCCCCTCGGGCTGGGGCAGGGGCGGGTCGCCGGGGCGGTGCGTCGAGCGATGCGCTGGGCGGGTTCACGGACGGATCCCTCGCACCTTAGGCAGATGTCCCGAACCGCCGCCGTCCGGCTGCGCCGTCCGCGTGACGGTCCGTGGGTGGCGGCGGGCGCCGGCGTGAAAGGGTGGGCCGTATGCGAGCGGTGGTGTTCGAGGAGTTCGGGAAGCCGGCCGAGGTGCGGGAGGTGCCCGACCCGGCGCCCGCGGAGCACGGGGTCGTGGTGCGGGTGGAGGCGACCGGGCTGTGCCGCAGCGACTGGCACGGCTGGATGGGACACGATCCGGACATCGTGCTGCCGCATGTGCCCGGACACGAACTCGCCGGTGTGGTCGAGGCGGTGGGCAGCCGGGTGACCGGCCGGCGGCCCGGCGACCGGGTCACCGTGCCGTTCGTCTGCGCCTGCGGCACCTGCCCGGCCTGCGCGGCGGGCGAGCAGCAGGTGTGCGAGCGGCAGACCCAGCCCGGCTTCACCCACTGGGGCTCCTTCGCCGAGTACGTCGCCCTCGACCACGCCGACGTCAACCTCGTGGCGATCCCGGACGGCATGGCGGCCGCCACCGCCGCGGGCCTCGGCTGCCGCTTCGCCACCGCCTTCCGTGCCGTGGTGCAGCAGGGGCGGGCCGCGGCCGGTGAGTGGGTCGCGGTGCACGGCTGCGGCGGGGTCGGCCTGTCCGCGGTGATGATCGCGGCGGCGGCCGGGGCGCGGGTGGTCGCCGTGGACATCGCGCCCCAAGCGCTGGAGCTGGCCCGGACGTTCGGCGCGGCGCACTGCCTGGACGCGAGCGCGGTGCCCGACACGGGCGCGGCGGTACGCGAGCTGACCGGCGGCGGCGCCCACCTCTCCCTGGACGCCCTCGGCTCGCCCGCCACCTGCGCCGCCTCCGTGGGCTCCCTGCGCCGCCGCGGCCGGCACGTCCAGGTCGGGCTGCTGCCCTCGGCCGACGGTACGACCCCGGTGCCGATGGCCCGCGCGATCGCGCTGGAGCTGGAACTGCTCGGCAGCCACGGCATGGCCGCCCACGCCTACCCCGGCATGCTGGAGCTGGTCCGCTCCGGCGCGCTGCGCCCGGACCTCCTGGTGACCTCCGTCATCCCGCTCGACGCGGCCCCGGCGGCCCTCGCCCGGATGGGCCAGGCGCCGGGGGCCGGGGTGACGGTCATCGAGCCGTGGTCGTAACTCCCCTGGAAGCAGAGGACGTTCAGTCCGGCCGGCGGCCGCGGTTGCTCGGCCGGGAGGCGACCCAGGCGCGCACGGTGTCCGCGTACCAGTAGGGCTTGCCGCCCTCCACCTGGTCCGGCGGGGGCAGCAACCCGTGTTTGCGGTACGACCGCACGGTGTCCGGCTGCACCTTGATGTGCGCCGCGATCTCCTTGTACGACCAGAGCCTGCGGTCGGTCATGAGCTGCACCTCCCCGCGCGCACCGCGGGGGCGGCCGGGGACGGCCGTCGGGGGAACCGGGTGCTGCGCTGGCGATCATCAAGCCTGCGCCCGGACAACGACGCACCGTCACCAACGGTCAGCCCCTGTCGACCGGGTGTGACGCAGCGCCCGCGTAGGCGCGACATGTGTGACGGAAGAGGGGTATTTGTGACACGGCTGACGCAAAGTGGGGCGCGGATGCGCGGGTAGCCGGCCCCGGACCGGGGAACGAACCCGGCACTCCCTGTCGTCCGAATGTCCGGACAAAGCATTGACAGTGCTCCGCGGGCAGGAATAGAAAGCCGGGGGAGCCGGGACGAAGGGGAGCCGATGGCGTACGACCTGATCACCATGGGCCGGATCGGGGTGGACCTGTATCCGCTCCAGGCCGGGGTCCCGCTCGCGCGGGTGACGTCCTTCGGCAAGTTCCTCGGCGGCTCGGCGACCAACGTCGCGGTGGCGGCGGCGCGGCTGGGGCGGACCGCCGCCGTGATCACCCGTACCGGTGACGATCCCTTCGGTGCCTATCTGCACGACGCGCTGCGCGCCCTCGGCGTCGACGACCGCTGGGTCACCTCCGTGCCCGGCCTCCCCACCCCCGTCACCTTCTGCGAGATCTTCCCGCCGGACGACTTCCCGCTGTACTTCTACCGGCAGCCCAAGGCCCCCGACCTGGAGATCGAGGCCGGCGAGCTGAACCTCGACGCCATCGCCGCCGCCCGGATCTTCTGGATGACCGGCACCGGTCTCAGCGAGGAACCGAGCCGTACGGCCACGCTCGCCGCCCTGGCCCACCGGGACCGGGCCGGTGCCACCGTCTTCGACCTGGACTGGCGGCCGATGTTCTGGCGCGACCCCGAGACCGCCCGCCCTTTCTACGCCGAGGCGCTGCGGCACGCCACCGTCGCGGTCGGCAACCTGGACGAGGTGGAGATCGCCACCGGCACCCGTGAACCCCACGCCGCCGCACGGGCGTTGCTGGACGCGGGGGTCCGGCTCGCCGTGGTGAAACAGGGGCCCGAGGGGGTGCTGGCCGTCGGCGCGGACGGCGCGGCGATCGAGGTGCCCCCGCTGCCCGTCACCGTCCTCAACGGGCTCGGCGCCGGAGACGCGTTCGGCGGCTGGCTGTGCCACGGGCTGCTGGCCGGCTGGGACCTGGAGACCACCCTGCGCGGCGCCAACGCGGCCGGCGCCATCGTCGCCTCCCGCCTGGAGTGCTCCACCGCGATGCCCACCCCGGCCGAGGTGGCCGCCGCCCTCGCCGCCGGAGCCGTACGATGACCGCGCCCGACCCGCCGGGCCACACCGACGACACGGACCGGACCGACGGCGCGGGCCACACCGACGACACGGACCGGACCGACGGCGCGGGCCGCACCGGTGCCGCAGACCCGGCCGACGGCGTAAACGGCACCCGCACCCCACCCCGCGCCCCCACCCCCACCCACGCCCGCCCCCACCCCCGACCCGTCATCGACACCGCCGACCTGGCCCGCATCCGCGCCCGGAACCCCGAGGCCATCGCCGAGGCCGCGGCCCGGCGCCGGCGCCGTCCGCTGCTGGACGACACCGGCCGGCTGCTGATCGTCGCCGCCGACCACCCCGCCCGCGGCGCCCTCCGCGTCGGCGGCCGGGAATTCGCCATGGCCGACCGCGCCGACCTGCTCGGCCGCCTCTGCCTCGCGCTGTCGCGGCCCGGCGTCGACGGCGTCCTCGGCACCGCCGACATCCTGGACGACCTGCTGCTGCTCGGCGCCCTGGACGGCAAGGTCGTCATGGGCTCGATGAACCGCGGCGGGCTGCGCGGCGCGTGCTTCGAACTGGACGACCGGTTCACCGGATACCGCCCCGAGGACATCGACCGCCTCGGCTTCGACGCGGGGAAGCTGCTGCTGCGCCTCGACTACACCGACCCCGGCTCCCTGGCCACCCTGGAGTCCGCCGCCCGTGCCGTCGACGCCATGGCCGAGCGCCGGCTCCCGGTCTTCGTGGAACCCTTCATCAGCCGCCGCACCCCCGAAGGCGCCCTCGTCAACGACCTCTCCGCCGGGGCCGTCACCCGCTCCCTCGCCATCGCCTCGGGCCTGGGCGGCAGTTCGGCCTACACCTGGCTGAAGGTCCCGGTGACCGAGGACCCGCGGGACATGGCCCGCGTCATGGCGGCCTCCACCCTCCCCGCCGTCCTGCTCGGCGGCGACACGGGCGACGCGCCCGCCGACCGCCGCGCCGCCCACGAGAAGTGGCGCGCCGCGCTCCACCTGCCCACCGTGCGCGGCCTGGTGGCCGGCCGTTCGCTGCTGTACCCGGCGGACGGCGACGTGGCCGCCGCCGTGGACACCGCCACCGCACTGCTGCGAGGGGCCGTATGACCAGCACCGACCTGTATCTGCCGCGGGGCACCACCGCGAGCGCCGAGTACGCCCTCGACATCGGCCCCGAGCGCGCCGGATGGACGTACGGCGCGCTGCGTATCGTCGAGTTGTCCCCGGACGGTAGCCATACGTTCACCACCGGGAACAGCGAGTGGATCGTGCTTCCGCTGGAAGGCGGATGTACCGTTCGAATCGAGGAAAGCGAGTTCCAACTCCTGGGTCGGGACAGCGTGTTCGCGGGGGCCTCCGACTTCGCGTACGCGCCCCGAGCGGCCCGGGTCCAGATCGCCTCCGGCGCGGGAGGCCGCTTCGCCCTGGCAGGAGCGAAGTGCGAGCGACGACTCCCCGCCCGCTACGGCCCCGCGCCGGAGGTCCCCGTCGAGCGGCGCGGCAGCGGCGGCTGCGCCCGCCAGGTGCGCAACTTCGCCGCCGCCGACGCGTTCGAGTGCGACCGGCTGATCGCCGTCGAGGTCCTCACCCCCGGCGGCAACTGGTCCTCGTACCCGCCGCACAAGCACGACGAGCACCGGCCGGGCGAGGAGTGCGAGCTGGAGGAGATCTACTACTTCGAGATCGAGGGACCCGGCGGCCTCGGCTACCAGCGGGTGTTCCCCTCCCGGCCGGGCGGCGCCGATGTGCTCGCCGAGGTCCGCTCCGGCGACGCCGTCCTCGTCCCCGACGGCTGGCACGGCCCCTCCATCGCCCAGCCGGGACACGCCATGTACTACCTGAACGTGATGGCCGGGCCCGGCGAGAGCAGGGAGTGGCGGATCCGCTTCCACCCCGACCACACCGGGACCACCGGGGGCTACCGATGACGATCCGGCTCACCGTCGCCCAGGCACTCGTCCGCTTCCTCGCCGCCCAGCACACCGAACGCGACGGCGGGCGGCGCCGGTTGATCGCCGCCACCTGGGGCATCTTCGGCCACGGGAACGTGGCGGGCATCGGGCAGGCGCTGGTCGAGTACGCGGACGTGATGCCGTACCACCAGGGCCGCAACGAGCAGGCCATGGTGCACGCGGCCGTCGGCTACGCCCGCCAGTCGGGCCGCCTCGCCACCCACGCGGTGACGACCTCGATCGGCCCCGGCGCCACCAACCTCGTCACCGGCGCCGCCCTCGCCACCGTCAACCACCTCCCCGTCCTGCTGCTGCCCGGCGACGTCTTCGCCACCCGCCCCGCCGACCCGGTCCTCCAGCAGCTGGAGGTGCCGTACGCGGGCGACGTCTCGGTCAACGACACGCTGCGCCCGGTCTCCCGCTACTTCGACCGGATCACCCGCCCCGAGCAGCTCGTCCCGAGCGCGCTCGCGGCCGTGCGGGTGCTCACCGACCCGGTGGAGACCGGCGCGGTCACCCTCGCCCTGCCGCAGGACGTGCAGGCGGAGGCGTACGACTGGCCCGAGGAGTTCTTCGCCGAGCGGGTGTGGACCGTACGACGGCCGGGCCCCGACCCCACCGAACTGGCCCGCGCCGCACGGGCCGTGCGGGTCGCGCGCCGCCCCCTCCTCGTCGCGGGCGGCGGGGTGCGGCACAGCCGCGCCGAGGCGGCCCTCGCCGCGTTCGCCGGGGCGACCGGCATCCCGGTCGCGTCCACCCAGGCCGGCAAGGGCGCGCTGCGGTACGACCATCCGCAGGACGTCGGCGGGATCGGCCACACCGGCACCGCGACCGCCGACGACCTGGCGCGCACCGCGGACCTGGTGATCGGCGTCGGCACCCGCTTCACCGACTTCACCACCGCCTCCGGCACCCTCTTCCAGCACCCGGACGTCCGCTTCCTGCACCTGAACATCGCGCCCCACGACGCCCACAAACTGGCCGCGCTGCCCCTGGTCGCCGACGCCCGCACCGGCCTGGAGGAGCTGAGCCAGGCGCTGGCGTCCCACCAGGCGGACGGCGCGTACGTGGAGGAGTACACGGCGGGCAAGGAGCGCTGGGAGCGGCGGGTCGACGCCTGCTTCGCGAGCCCCGACCCCGAGGCGCGGCCGACCCAGGCGCAGGTCCTCGGCGCGCTGGACGCCCTGGTGGACGAGTCGGACATCCTGATCAACGCGGCCGGTTCGCTCCCCGGCGAGCTGCACAAGCTGTGGCGGGCGCGCTCCCGCGACCAGTACCACGTGGAGTACGGCTACTCCTGCATGGGCTACGAGATCCCGGCCGCGCTCGGCGTGAAGCTGGCGGCGCCGGAGCGGAACGTCTGGGCGCTGGTCGGGGACGGCACGTATCTGATGATGCCGACCGAGCTCGTGACCGCCGTCCAGGAGGGCATCGCGATCAAGGTGCTGCTGGTGCAGAACCACGGGTACGCGTCCATCGGAGGGCTCTCGGCGGCGGTGGGCGGCGAGGGGTTCGGCACCGCCTACCGGTTCAGGACGGAGGAAGGGGCGTATACGGGCGCCCCGCTGCCCGTCGATCTCGCGGCCAACGCGGCCAGCCTGGGGATGCGGGTTTTGCGGGCGGGCAGCGCCGGGGAGCTGCGCGCGGCGCTCGCCGAGGCGCGGACCGCCGACACCGCCACATGTGTCTACGTCGAGACCGAAACGTCCGACACTGTGTCGGGCGCGCCCGGCGCACAGGCCTGGTGGGATGTTCCCGTGGCCGCGACCGCGACCCGGACACCCGCGGTCACGGCACGCGAGCAGTACGAACGGCACGTCTCGACCCGACGCCGCCATCTGTGAGTAAGGAGTCTCTGGGCATGACGAAGATCGTCAACCACTGGATCGGCGGGAAGACCGCCGAAGGCGCGTCGGGCACGTACGGGCCGGTCACCGACCCGGCGACCGGCGCGGTCACCACCAAGGTCGCGTTCGCCTCCGTGGAGGAGGTGGACGCCGCGGTCGCCGCCGCCAAGGACGCCTTCGCGACCTGGGGCCAGTCCTCGCTCGCGCAGCGCACCACCATCCTCTTCAAGTTCCGGGCGCTGCTGGACGCGCACCGCGACGAGATCGCCGAGCTGATCACCGCCGAGCACGGCAAGGTGCACTCCGACGCGCTCGGCGAGGTCGCCCGCGGCCTGGAGATCGTGGACCTGGCCTGCGGCATCAACGTGCAGCTCAAGGGCGAGCTGTCCACCCAGGTCGCGAGCCGCGTGGACGTGGCCTCGATCCGCCAGCCGCTCGGTGTGGTCGCGGGCATCACGCCGTTCAACTTCCCGGCGATGGTCCCGATGTGGATGTTCCCGATCGCCATCGCGACCGGCAACACCTTCGTGCTCAAGCCGAGCGAGAAGGACCCCTCCGCCTCCGTCCGCATCGCGGAGCTGCTGGCCGAGGCCGGCCTCCCGGACGGCGTGTTCAACGTGGTGCACGGCGACAAGGTGGCCGTGGACCGGCTCCTTGAGCACCCGGACGTGCAGGCCGTCTCCTTCGTCGGCTCCACCCCGATCGCCCGCTACATCCACGCCACCGCCTCCGCGCACGGCAAGCGCGTGCAGGCCCTGGGCGGCGCCAAGAACCACATGCTGGTGCTGCCGGACGCCGACCTGGACGCGGCGGCCGACGCGGCCGTCTCCGCGGCCTACGGCTCCGCCGGCGAGCGCTGCATGGCGATCTCCGCGGTCGTGGCGGTCGGCTCCATCGGCGACGAGCTGGTGGCGAAGATCCGCGAGCGCGCCGAGAAGATCAAGATCGGTCCGGGCAACGACCCGGCCTCCGAGATGGGCCCGCTGATCACCGCCGCCCACCGCGACAAGGTGGCCTCCTATGTCGCCGGCGCGGCCGCCGAGGGCGCCGAGGTGGTCCTGGACGGCACCGGCTTCACGGTCGAGGGGTACGAGGACGGCCACTGGATCGGCATCTCCCTGCTGGACAAGGTGCCGACGACCGCCAAGGCGTACCAGGACGAGATCTTCGGCCCGGTGCTGTGCGTGCTGCGCGTGGACACCTACGACGAGGGCGTGGCCCTCATGAACGCGTCGCCGTTCGGCAACGGCACCGCGATCTTCACCCGGGACGGCGGCGCCGCCCGCCGCTTCCAGCTGGAGGTCGAGGCCGGCATGGTCGGCGTGAACGTGCCGATCCCGGTGCCGGTGGGCTACCACTCCTTCGGCGGCTGGAAGGACTCGCTGTTCGGCGACCACCACATCTACGGCAACGACGGCACGCACTTCTACACCCGCGGCAAGGTGATCACCACCCGCTGGCCGGACCCGGCGGACGCCCCCGCCGGCGTCGACCTCGGGTTCCCCCGCAACCACTGAGCGTGACCTAGCACCGCCGCTTCCCCCTCGTCAGGCCGTCCGGATACCGGACGGCCTGACATTTTTTTGAAACGTCGGCTGCGGTTCCCGTTCATGTGGAGGAAACGGGTGACGAAGGGGTGGCCGGGGGATGACCTTAGAAAGCAAGGTCAGATCACGCACAGGCTTGATGGATGCACCTATAGAGCCTTGTTGCCTGTGAATCTGATCCCCGGCGGCACGTGCCCCAGGTGCGGATTCCGAAGGCAAACACCCATTGACGTGGTGGTTTTCGTCGGGGTTCCCTATGGGCGCCGGGAGCGGACGAAGACGACCGTACGACGACGATCCGCCGGAGGCGATAGCGCTCCCGAACCCCCCACCCTCACGCACGACACGAGTCGATCGGATTCCGCCGCATGACCGACACGCTCCGCCCTGTCGAGACCGGTCTCCTCTCCGAGGCCACGGACAGCCCCCAGAAGCTCAAGCGCTCCATCGGCGTGGTCGGCGGCACTCTGCTCACCCTCTCGTGCGTCACACCGGCCTCCACCCTGTTCGTGATCGTGCCGGACCTCTTCTCCAGCCTGGGCACGGCGACCGCGCTCTGCCTCGCCATCGGCGCGCTGCTCTGCATCCCGGTCGCCTTCTGCTACTCGGAGCTGGGCACCCTGATCCCCAGCGCGGGCGGCGAGTACGCCATCGTCTCCACCCTCGCGGGACGGCTGTCCGGCTGGCTGGCCTTCGTGATGTCGCTGCTCGTCGTGATGATCGTCCCTCCGGTCATCGCGATGGGCACCGCCGACTACCTCGCCCCGATCGTCCACCTCGACCCGTCCTGGACGGGCGCCGGCGTGATGATCGCGGCCACCCTCGCGGGCCTGCTCGACCTGCGCGCCAACGCCTGGATCACCGGCATCTTCCTGGTCCTGGAGGTCATCGCGGCCGGTGTCGTCGCCGTGCTGGGCTTCGCCCACTCCCACCGCGGCCTGGGCTCCCTCACCTCCTTCCAGATCGCCGGCGAGCACGCCCACGTCAACCCGGTGACGGCCATGATGGTCCTCTCGGGGCTCGCCATCGCCCTCTTCGCCACCCAGGGCTTCTCCACCGCCGTCTACCTCTCCGAGGAACTGGAGAACCCGCGCCGCAACGTCGCCCGGACCGTCCTCGCGACGCTGGCCATCTCCAGCGTGGTCATCCTGGTGCCGGTCACCGCGATCACCCTGGGCGCGGGCAACCTCACCGCCCTGACCGGCGGCAACATCTCCAGCATGGTCATCGCCTGGAGCAACACGGCCGTCGGCACCTTCGTCAGCCTCTGCGTCGCCCTCGCCATCATCAACGCGGGCATCGTGATGGTCATCCAGAACTCCCGCGTCCTGTTCGCCTCCGCCCGCGACAAGGCCTGGCCCTCGCCGGTCAACAACGCCCTGTCCAAGCTCGGCCGGTTCGGCTCCCCCTGGGTCGCCACCCTGGTCGTGGGCGTCCCCGGCGCGTTCCTCTGCTTCGTCAACCTGGACACCCTCTACGGCGTGACCGGCGTCGCCGTCACCGCCCTCTACCTCCTGGTCGCCGTCGCCGCACTGCTCGGCCGCCGCGGCCACCACGGCACCCGCAAGGCCTGGCGGATGCCGCTGTGGCCCGCCATGCCGGTCCTGCTGATCGCCGTCCTGGTCTACATCCTGGTCGAGCAGGAGGTCTCGTACCTGATCTGGACCGGCGGCATCACCCTCGTCGCCACCCTCTACTGGGCCTTCTACCTCCGCCCGCGCCAGGAGACCCGCTGGCTGGTGTCCCTCCCCGAGGACACCCTGGAGAGCTGAGCCCCCCGGCGGGGGGGGGGGGGGGGGGGGGGGGGGGGGGGGGGAGGGGGGGGGGGGGAGGGGGTGGGGGGGGGGGGGGGGGGTGGTGAGGGGGGGGGGGGGGGGGGGGGA
>NZ_JBWKES010000001.1:76935-146670 GCF_056435325.1 Streptomyces sp. NPDC043952 | reverse complement strand
TTTGTTGCCCCCCCCCCACACCACCCCCACCCCCCACCCCCCCCCCCCCCCCCCCCCCCCCCCCCCCCCCCCCCCTCCCCCCCCCCCCCCCCCGCCGTGCTACCGCGGATGAAGTAGGGGACCGCCACCGCTACTCCCCTGGGAGGGCCCCTGGTTCAGCCCGGGGGGGTCCGGCGGATGTCAGTGGCGGCCCGTACCGTTGAGGCATGGATCTTCGTGTGGCCCGGCTGCGAGGGCTGCTCAGCGGACCGCGGCGGCTGGTGGCCGCCGCGGCCGCCGTCGTGGTGCTCGCCGGCGCCGGCACCTGGACGGCCGCCGCCTCCGGCGGACCACCACCCGTGCACCGCGCCGACCGGATGATGGCCATGCCGGGCGGGGTGCGCCTGGACACCTCGTACTTCACCGCGGGCCCCGCCGGCCGCCGCCCCGCCGTCCTGCTGGCACACGGCTTCGGCGGCAGCAAGGACGACATGCGGCAGCAGGCCGAGGACCTCGCCCGCGACGGGTACGCGGTCCTGACCTGGTCCGCCCGCGGCTTCGGCAGATCCACCGGCAAGATCGGGCTGAACGACCCGAAGGCCGAGGTCGCCGACGTCTCCCGGCTCATCGACTGGCTCGCCAAGCAGCCCCAGGTGCGGCTCGACAAGCCCGGCGACCCCCGCGTGGGCGTGGCCGGCGGCTCCTACGGCGGCGCGATCTCCCTGCTCGCCGCTGGCCACGACCGCCGGGTGGACGCCATCGCCCCGGCCCTGACCTACTGGAACCTCGCGGACGCCCTGTTCCCGAACGGCGTCTACAAGAAGCTGTGGGCCGGGGTCTTCTTCGGCGAGGGCGGCGGCTGCGCCCGCTTCGAACCCGCCCTGTGCCGGATGTACGAACGGGTCGCCACCTCCGGCACCCCGGACGCGGCCGCCCGCGCCCTGCTCCAGGAGCGCTCCCCGTCCGCCGTCGGCTCCCGCATCAAGGTGCCCACCCTGCTGGTCCAGGGCCAGACCGACTCGCTCTTCCCGCTCGGCCAGGCCGACGCCGCCGAGCACGCCATCAAGGCCAACGGCGCCCCCGTCGACGTCGACTGGGTCGCGGGCGGACACGACGGCGGCGATCTGGAGACCGGCCGCGTCCAGAACCGGGTGCGCGCCTGGTTCGACCGGTATCTGAAGGGCGACCGGGGCACCGACACCGGCCCCGCCTTCCGGATCACCCGCACCGGCGGCGTCGACTCCACGGACGGCACCGCCCAGCTGCGCGGCGCGAGCGCGAGCAGCTATCCGGGCCTGCGCGCCGACCGGCGCAGCGTCCCCCTGTCCGGCGGCCGGCAGCACTTCGCCAACCCGGCCGGCGCGAGCCCGCCCGCCGTCTCCGCGCTGCCCGGCCTCGGCGGCGGCGGCCTCGGGCAGCTCTCCGCGCTCGGCCTCGGCACCTCCCTCGACTTCCCCGGCCAGTACGCCCGCTTCGACTCCGCCCCGCTCACCCGCACCCTCCAGATCACCGGCACCCCCACCGCCCGCATCCACGTGACCTCGACCAGCGGCGACGCCGTGCTGTTCGGCAAGGTCTACGACGTCGGCCCGGACGGCAAACACCAGGTGCTGCCCTCCCAGCTCGTCACCCCCCTGCGGGTGACCGGCGCCAAGAGCGGCAAGGACGTCACCGTCACCCTCCCGGCGATCGACCACGAGGTGCAGAAGGGCCACCGGCTCCGCCTGGTCCTCGCCGCCACCGACCTGGGCTACGCCTCACCGGCCGCCCCCGCCGCGTACACCGTCAGCCTCAAGAGCGCCCTCAGCGTCCCGACGGCACCCGCCGTGCGCACCGCCGCGGCCCCGCTGCCCGCCTGGGTGTGGTGGCTGCCGCTCGCGGGCGCCGGGGTGGCCGCCGCCCTGCTGCTGACCGCCCGCCGCCGTACGGCCGCCCCGGCGCCCGACCCCGCGCTGGCCGAGGTCCCCCTGGTCATCGAGGGCCTCGCCAAGCGGTACGCCGGATCCGCCGACCGGTACGCGGTGCGCGAGCTGTCCTTCCGCGTCGAGCGGGGCCAGGTACTCGGTCTGCTCGGGCCCAACGGCGCGGGCAAGACCACCACCCTGCGCATGCTGATGGGCCTGATCACCCCGGACGAGGGGGAGATCCGCGTCTTCGGGCACGCCATCCGCCCCGGCGCCCCGGTGCTCAGCCGGGTCGGCGCCTTCGTGGAGGGCGCGGGCTTCCTGCCGCACCTGTCCGGCCGGGAGAACCTGGAGCTGTACTGGCGGGCCACCGGCCGCCCCGCCGGGGACGCCCACCTGGACGAAGCCCTGGAGATCGCCGGGCTCGGCGACGCGCTGTCGCGCGCGGTGCGCACCTACTCCCAGGGCATGCGCCAGCGCCTGGCCATCGCCCAGGCCATGCTCGGCCTGCCCGACCTGCTCATCCTGGACGAACCCACCAACGGCCTCGACCCGCCCCAGATACGCGAGATGCGCGAGGTGATGATCCGCTATGCCGCCGCCGGACGCACCGTGATCGTCTCCAGCCATCTGTTGTCCGAGGTCGAGCAGTCCTGCACCCACCTCGTGGTGATGGACCGCGGCCGGCTGGTCCAGGCCGGTCCCGTGCGGGACATCGTGGGCTCCGGCGACACCCTGCTCGTCGGCACCGCGGGCCCCGTGGAGGAGCCGGTGGCGGAGAAGGTGGCCGCGCTGCCCGGCGTCGCCTCCGCCGTGCGCACCGACGACGGGCTGCTGGTCCGCCTGGCGGCCGGCGGCACCGCCGAGCGGCTGGTCGTGGAGCTGGTGCGGCTCTCGGTGCCGGTCGCCTCGGTCGGCCCGCACCGGCGCCTGGAGGACGCGTTCCTCACCCTGATCGGAGGTTCCGCATGAGCACGCTCACCGAGGTGGCCTCCGGTTACCGCACGCGGGGCACCCTGCCGCTGCGCGTGGAGCTGGTCCGCCAGCTCAAGCGGCGCCGCACCCTGGTGATGGGCGCCCTCCTCGCCGTCCTGCCGTTCGTGCTGGTGATCGCCTTCGCCGTCGGCCACCCCTCGTCCCGCGGCGGCGAGGTCACCCTGATGGACACGGCCACCGCGTCCGGGGCCAACTTCGCCGCGGTCAGCCTGTTCGTCTCGGCCGGCTTCCTGCTGGTCGTGCCGGTCGCCCTGTTCTGCGGGGACACGGTGGCCTCGGAGGCCAACTGGTCCTCGCTGCGCTATCTGCTGGCCGCGCCCGTGCCCAGGGCCCGGCTGCTGTGGTCCAAGCTGGTGGTGGCGCTCGGGCTGAGCCTCGCCGCGATGGTGCTGCTGCCGCTCGTCGCCCTCGCCGTCGGCACCGCCGCCTACGGCTGGGGGCCGCTCCAGATACCCACCGGCGGCGAGCTGGACGCCGGCACGGCCGTGCAGCGGCTCGTGGTGGCGGTGGCGTACGTCTTCGTGTCCCAGCTGGTCACCGCGGGGCTCGCGTTCTGGCTGTCGACGAAGACGGACGCCCCGCTCGGCGCGGTCGGCGGCGCGGTCGGGCTGACCATCGTCGGCAATGTGCTGGACGCCGTCACCGCGCTGGGCCACTGGCGTGACTTCCTGCCCGCGCACTGGCAGTTCGCCTGGGCCGACGCCCTCCAGCCGCACGCCGAGTGGTCCGGGATGCTCCAGGGCGCCGCGCTCTCGGTCGCCTGCGCCCTCGTGCTGTTCGCGCTGGCCTTCCGGGGGTTCGCCCGCAAGGACGTCGTCTCCTAGCCGGCGCCCGGTCCGCACACGACGAAGCGGCGGGCCACCGGGGGAACCGGTGACCCGCCGCCGCGGGAGTCGGCCGCTCAGCTGCCGACGGCGCCGTTGCCCGAGAGGGCGGAGATGTCGTCCAGGATGTGCGACAGGGCCTCGTCGCCCTTCGCCTGCGTGGAGTTCTCCGTGCACTGCTGGGTCTGCGGCGAGGACAGGACCGGGATGTCCTGGACTCCGACGTTGACCAGCGCGACCAGCGACTGGGCGTCGATCTTCGCCGGCAGGCCGATGCAGGGCTTGTTGAGCGAGCCCTCGACCAGCGAGAGCTGCGGGCTCATGCTGCCGGCGGTGGCCGAGTTGCCGAAGGACGACGTGGCACCGTTGCCGCTGAGCGACGTGGTGCCGTGGTCGTTGCCGATGGCGAGGGCCTGGGGGGCCGCCGCACCGGCGAGACCGGCGACGGAGGCGGCAACGGCCGCGGTTGCCCACAGCTTCTTCATGTTCGTTCCCTTTCGAAAGGCGGACTCCGGGGAGGAGCTGCGTGACCGTCAACTGGCCCGGCGGGGCCGTGGTTGCGGCGTTTGCCCCGTTTGGAGCAGTGTGGTCGGATGAATGGATGAACGCCCTCCGGGCGAACCGGCGCCCGGACAGCGAAACGGCGGGCCACCGGGGGGAAATCCGGTGACCCGCCGCCGCGCGGAGCGACCGCTCAGCTGCCGGCGGCGCCGTTGCCGGACAGGGCGGAGATGTCGTCCAGGATGTGCGACAGGGCCTCGTCGCCCTTCGCCTGCGTGGAGTTCTCCGTGCACTGCTGGGTCTGCGGCGAGGACAGGATCGGGATGTCCTGAACGCCGACATTGACCAGGCCCACCAGCGACTGGAGGTCCGCCTTGGCCGGCAGACCGATGCAGGGCTTGTTGAACGAGCCCTGAATGAGCGCCATCTGCGGGCTCATGTTGCCGTAGGTGGCCGAGTTGCCGTACGTCTGCGCGGCGCCGTTGCCGCTGTAGGTCGTCGTACCGGTGTCGTTGCCGATGGCCAGGGCCGGTGCCGCGGCGGCGGCGGAGACACCGACGACGGAGGCGGCGACCGAGGCGGTGGCCAGAACCTTCTTGATCACTTGCTGTTCCCTTCTGAAGACACCCCGTCCACCGGAGCGATCTGGTTCAACGGGGCCGGGCGCTCACGGGTTGCCCTCGTTCACTCCAATGGCGCACATTTCGCGGGCGCCGGCGAAAGGGCGGTGAATGCCGGTGAATACGGCCGGACGATCCGATCGGGTGACCACCCGCAACCAAACGGCGCCGGCCCGGTTGATGCGAGGGCAGGAACATCCGTCTTGGCGAAAGCCAGGGAAGGAAAGCGAAATGCTGAAGAAGGCAATGGCCGCGGCGGCGGTCGCCGCGTCTTTCATCGGTGCCTCTGCGGCGGCGGCCCCTCAGGCGCTTGCCATCGGCAACGACACGGGCACCACGTCGGCCAGCGGCAACGCCGCCCATGAGTCGTTCGGGAACGCGGTGACCCGCGGCAACCTGAGCCCGCAGGCCACCCTGGTGGGCGGCTCGCTCAACGACCTGTGCGTCGGCCTGCCGGTCAAGGCGGACGTCCAGTCGGTGCTCGCCCTGGTCAACGTCGGTGTCCAGGACATCCCCGTGCTGTCCTCGCAGCAGATCCAGCAGTGCGCCGAGAACTCGACGCAGGCCAAGGACGACGAGCCGCTCTCGCACGTCGCGGACGACCTCTCCGTCCTGGCGGGCAACGGCGCCGTCGGCAGCTGAGCAAGCCCCACCCCGAGTGCCGTCCGGGCGCCGCACCGTGTTTTCGGTGCGGCGCCCGGACGTTTTTGTCCTTCTTCCCGAAGAAGCACCTATCCGTTAATCGTCCAAGGTGTCAATTCTATGGGGGCGTTCGAGTGAATTAGGGGGCCGGGCACGTTCCAGAGTTTCTCGGGTTGTCTATCCCTCGTTCTAGAACCTGCCGGTCATGGTGCGAGCCGTTCAAGGCCGTGCTCGCTCGGTTTCGACCGCTCATAGGGGCATGACCGTCAGAGAAGGGAAAACTTTATGAAGAAGAGCGCTGCAGTCATCGCCGGTGCCCTCCTGGCGCTGGGCGGGGCCGCCCCCGCCTTCGCCGACGCCGGGGCCGAGGCCGCCGCCGCGAACTCTCCGGGCGTGCTCTCCGGCAACGTGATCCAGATCCCGGTGCACGTCCCGATCAACCTGTGCGGCGACTCCGTGGACGTCATCGGTCTGCTGAACCCCGCGTTCGGCAACACCTGCGCCAACGGCTGACGTTCGGTACCCACCGCACGCCAGCCCGCCGGCTGCGTTCTGGCCGGCCCCGGACCGTCGATCCCTAGATCCTGTGGTCCGGGGCCGGCCTTCCCACATCTTCGAGCAGTTCGAGCAGGAAGACTACGAGATTGCGACAGACCCTCAGCAAGGGCGCGGTCGTGGCCGCAGCTGCCGCGACCGGCGTGCTTTCGTTGTACGGCACCGCCGCGCTCGCCGACTCCAACACGCAGGCCGTGACCAAGGGTTCACCAGGCGTGCTGTCCGGCAACAGCGTCCAGGTCCCGGTGCACATCCCGGTCAACGTCTGCGGCAACTCCGTGGACGTGGCCGCGCTGCTGAACCCCGCGTTCGGCAACTCCTGTGCCAACGTCGGCCATTCGGCCACCTCGCACCCGTCCGGTTACGGCAACGACTCGTACGGCGACGACTCGTACGGCAAGCCGGACCCGACCCCGCCGGTCTCCTACGGCAAGCCGGACCCGACCCCGACACCGACGCACACGACCTACGGCAGCGACGAGCCCACGCCGCCGCCGTCCTCCTACGGCAGTCCCGAGCCGACGCCGACGCCGACGTCGTACGGCAGCGACGAGCCGACGCCGACGTCGTACGGCAGCGACGAGCCGACGCCGACGCCCACCTCGTACGGCAGCGACGAGCCCACGCCCACGCCCACGTCGTACGGCAGTGACGAGCCGACGCCGACGCCCACCTCGTACGGCAGCGACGAGCCCACGCCCACGCCCACCTCCTACGGCAGCGACGAGCCGACCCCGCCCGGAGGGTACGGCAGCGACGAGCCGCCGACCCTGCCGCACACCGGTGGCAACGCCAAGGCCATGATCGCGACCTCGGCCGCCAGCGCCGCGCTGATCATGGCGGGCGCGGTGCTGTACCGCCGCGGCCGGACGGCCACCCGCCGCTGACCCGCCGGGTGCCGGACCAGAGCGTCCGGCACCCGCCGACCAGGACCCCCGCGCGGCCGCGCGGGGGTTTCCGGCATGCGCGGCCACGCCCCCGCGAGGCGCCCTCCGGCGCACATCACCCCTTTGGCGGCACAACCCGAGGAGGCGCGACGCGTTGACACAACGCCGGGCATCCGCCCGGATGTTGTGTCTATTCCAAGGAGCACCTCTCCATGTCGCGTATCGCGAAGGGTCTGGTCCTGACCTCCGCCGCCGTCGCGGCCGTCGCCGGCGCCGCCGGTGTCGCCGCCGCCGACTCCGGCGCGGACGCTGTCGCCGCCAACTCACCGGGCGTCATCTCGGGCAATGTCATCCAGGTCCCGATCCACGTCCCGGTCAACGTCTGCGGTGACAGCATCGACGTCATCGGCCTGCTGAACCCGGCGTTCGGCAACACCTGCGTCAACGGCTGACGTCCGGGGCGCACACACCCCTCCGACCGGCCGTCCGCCCCGCGCATCCGTCGCGGGGGCGGGCGGCCGGTTCCCATGTCCGCCCTGCGCCGGATCCCCCGGACGGGGCACGGGCGGGCCCGGACGGGGCAGTTGGCGCGGTGAGCGGTTGCGGGGCATGCGGGGCCAACTGACGGTGGGCTGTGAACCCCGACGCCCATCCGGAAGGACCCCCCATGCGCCCTCTGCCCGCACGGCGATTCGCGTCCACCGTCCTCAGCGCCGCCGTCATCGCCGCGATCACCGGCCCGGTCGCCGTCGCCGTCGACATGGCGCGAGACCGTGCCGACGTCCCCGCCTCCCAGTCCGCCCTGCCCGGCGCCGCGAAACTCCTCGCCCAGGTCAGGGCGCTGGACAAGGCCGGCGCCCTGCCCAAGCCGGTCGTCCAGCTGCTCGACCGCTCGCTGACGAAGGGCCGGCTGTCCGCGGCGGAGGCCAAGCGGCTCGGCGACGCGGCGAAGCAGGCCCTCGTACGGGCGGCGGCGGAGGGGACGCTCGGCGGGGCGAAGGCGCCGGGGGCGACGACGCCCGCGGCTCCACCGGCCGCCGCGACGCCCACGCCCGCCGCACCGGCCGCCCCCGCCGCCGCGACGGCCGCGACGAAGCCCCAGGCGCCCGCCGCCCCGGCCCAGGCGACCCCCGCCACCCCGGCCGCCACGGGCAAGCCGGCCGCCCCCGCCGCTCCTTCGGCGCCCGCCCCGGTCCCCTCGGGGTCCGAGTCCCAGTCGGCGCTGCCCAAGCCGTCCGCGTCCCCCGCCGCGCCGGGCCCGGCCCCGCAGGGGATGGCCCGCAGCGCGCCCGCCGCCCGTGACCTCCTCAGCGATGTGCTGGCCGCGGTGGACGGCCTGGTGCAGGCGGCCGTCTCCGACGTCAACCAGGTGGTCGCCGCCGCCACCGCCCTGCTCGACAAGATCCTCGCCGCCATCCCCGGCCTGCCGACCCCCACGGCCACCCCGACGACGCTCCCGACCACGGCCGGCTGACCTCCGGGCCGGGCCCCGGACATCCGGCACCTTTCCGGCCGAGGCATGTTCATATGTCTTCTCGGCCATGGGGTTTCCGCCCCGCCGCGGCGCTCGTTGGACACGTCGTTGCCGAAGAAAGGAACACGATGAAGTCCCTGAAGGCTGCCGCCGTCCTCGCCGGATCCGCCGCCCTCGCCGGCGTCGCCGCGCCCGCGTTCGCCTACAACGCGTCCGACCTGACGCCCTCCAGCCTCAACGGCGCCGTCGACCAGCTCGCCAAGGGCGACTACACCCTGCGGGACCTGATGCCGCTCCAGCACCAGTCGAACGCCCTCGACACCGAGGACAAGGACTCCGTGCTGCACACGGTCAAGGGCGCCACCACCGCGCTGAACCAGCACAACCCGCTCCTCGGCGGCCTGCCCCTCCAGCGCTGACGCCCCCGGCGACCGGGGCCGGTACCGCATCCGCGGTGCCGGCCCCGCGCCGTTCGAGGCCGCTTCCCTCGTTCGTGTGGAGCCCTCCGGTCCACTGCTCCGGACGGGTGAGAAGCCGCCGGGCCGCCCCCGGACGCGTCGATATGGTCGCGCGGTGACCTCAACCCCCACGGAACTGCGCCCCGCCGACCTCGGCACGCTGGTCGTGCTGCCCTGGAGCGGCGCGGCCCCCGACGGCACCGACATGCCCTACCTGCTGGCCTACTCCCTGGGGGACGCCGCGGGCGGCCCCCAGGTCACCGCCGCCGCGGTCGAGCAGCTGCTGGAGAGCAACGGGCTGCCGGTCGGCGGCGACCTGGTCGACGGCACCCACCGGCCGAGCCTCCCCATCAGCCTGCTGGTGGAGGCCGGGCAGGCCGTCGTCCGGATGCCGCGGCTGATCGCCCAGGCCCCCGCGCCGCCGGAGTGGCTCGCCGCCGTCCGCGCCCGCGGCTTCGCCTACCTGGTCTTCACCACCCGCGCCTGGCCCGAGGGCGCGCCCGGCAGCATCGTGGAGCCGGCCGCGCTCGCCGCGTTCGCCGGCGCCCCGGAGACCCTGCACGCCGCCGCGCACGTCGTCCTGCCGGCCACCAGCCTGCGCGGCTGACGGCATGGCCGACGACCGGGGCCCTGGCATACGGCGGCGGTGCGGGCACCAGGCCGTACATCAGGTCGTACGAACATGACCAACCGACTATTACGGCGGCCGGGGGAATTGCGCGCCGACCCCGTTCTCCGTCCCGGCCACGCCAGTTACGCGGTACGGACGCCGAACTCCCGTACCCGGAAAGGGCCGAACCCGATATGAAGCCGACCACCCGAGGAACCCTCGCCGCCGTGCTCACCGGCGTCGCGGCCACCGTGAGCGCGACCGCCCCCGCCGCCGCGGCCGGTGCGGTCCCGGTGCCCGTGCCGCTCCAGGGCGTCTCCCAGTCCCTCGGCACCCGGACGCCCGAGGCCACGCTGGAGGTGCCGCTGCTGACGCCGGGTGTGCCCGAGGGGCCGCGCTATGTCACCGGCCGGCTGCTGCCCGAGCCGATCCTGCCGCGGCTGCCGATCAGCGGGACGCTGCCCGGCGCCGACCTGCGGGCGCCGCTGCCGCGTCCGCTCGGCGACCGGCTCGGCCTCGACGCCCCCGCCGCCGATCTGCACACCGACGGGCCCGGCCTGAACCTGGGCGCCCCGCTGGGCGCGCCGGACCCGGACCGGTTCGGCCTGCCGGAGCTGCGCCTGCCCGAGGCGGGCCTCCTCGCCCCGGCGCTGCGCACCGTCGCCGGCGGCGAACTGGGCGTGGGCCCGGCCCGGTAACCCCAAGGGTTCTCTCACCAGCGCCGTTCGGCCGTACGCGCGGTGACCGGCCCCCTCCTTGTCCGTTAGCGGGTACGACAGCTGTCCCCGGACGAGGAGAGTGCGATGGTCGACGGCGACGACGCAGCGGCGGCAGGCGTAACAGAGCAGGTCAGAACGGATACGGTGGCCGGTCCAGGGCGGCGGCGGGTGATGCGGGGACTGCTGTCCTGCGTCGCCGCCGCCGCCCTCGCGCCGGTCGTCGCCGCGTCCCGGCCGGTGCCCCCGGCCGCCGGCGGTGACTCCTTCGACGAGACGTACCGGGGCCGGCGCATCCAGGGGGTCCGGCTGGCGGACGCGGGACGGAGCACGGCCGACGACGCCTGGCGGATCACGGTCGACGGGCGCCCGCTGCATCTGATGCGGCGCGCCGACGGCACCTGGCTGAGCATGGTCGACCACTACACGTCGTACCGCACGCCCCGCGAGGCGGCGCGGGCCGCGGTGGACGAACTCGGCCCCGGCCAGCGGCTGAGCGAGCCGGCGCCGGGCCCGCTGGACGGCGCCCTGCCCGACGGCGTCAAGGACATGCTGGGCCGCATGGGCATCATCATGGACACGGGCGGCATGGGCGGCATGGACATGAGTGGCGCGGGCGGCATGGGGATGGGGGGCCGGCATGGCGTACGTGCGTAAGAACGTCAGCGCGCTCACCGCGAACGAGCGGAAACGGTTCGTGGACGCCCTGCTGGAGATCAAGCGGCGCGGCGAGTACGACGAATTCGTGCGCACCCACATCGCGTACTTCGCCGCCGACGGCGAGACCCAGCTGCGCGCCGCGCACATGGCGCCGTCCTTCCTGCCCTGGCACCGCCGGTTCCTGCTGGACCTGGAGAACGCGCTGCGCCGCGTCGACTCCTCGGTGACGGTGCCGTACTGGGACTGGACGCGGGACCGCACGGCGACCTCGGTGCCCTGGACCAAGGACCTGCTCGGCGGCAACGGCCGGCGCTCCGACCAGCAGGTGACGACCGGGCCGTTCGCCTACGCGACGGGCAACTGGACCATCACGGTGGGCGTCACCGACGGCCACTACCTCACCCGCGACCTCGGCCGCGCCGCCGCACCCATCCAACTGCCCACGCGGGACGACGTGAACTGGGCGCTGAACGACCCGGTCTACGACGTACGGCCCTGGGACTCCACCGTCACCCAGGGCTTCCGGAACAAGCTGGAGGGCTGGGGCACCGGCAGCGGCAGCGCCTCCTGGCACAACCACAACCGGGTGCACCGCTGGGTCGGCGGGGCGATGCTCGGCGCCGCGTCCGTCAACGACCCGGTGTTCTGGCTGCACCACGCCTACCTCGACATGCAGTGGGAACGCTGGCAGCGCGCGCACAGCAGCCACCGCTATCTGCCGGCCGAGCCGCCCGGCGCGGGGGACCCGCAGCACGGCCGGGTCGTCGCCCGGCACGAGAAGCTGCCGCCGTGGAATGTGACGCCGGACCAGTTGGAGGACATGAGCGGGGTCTACCGGTACGCGTGAGCCGGTGCCGGCACCGGTGAGTCGGTGGGTTTGGATTGGTGGTGGACGCGAAGGGCCCCGGCGCTCGGAGGTGCCGGGGCCCTTCGCGATGTGCGTCTGAGCCTCAGTCGCCGTAGCTGCCGTGGCCCTGCGCGAGGGTGCCGCCCTGGTTGACGCAGGTGTTGCCGAAGGCCGGGTTCAGCAGGCCGATGACGTCCACGGTGTCGCCGCACACGTTCACCGGGATGTTGACCGGGACCTGGATCGCGTTGCCGGACAGCACGCCGGGCGAGCCGACGGCCGCACCCTGGGCGCCCGCGTCGGCCAGAGCCAGCCCGGCCCCACCGATCACCACGGCGCCGGTGCCGAGGGCCACGGCGGCCGCCTTCGCGATGCGAGACATCACGTTCCTCCTGTCGCTCGGGAAAGGCGACGGCCGGTCCTGCCGTCGCACTCCCCGTTCAACGCGGCCGTCCGGCGGGGGTCACGGTGATCAGCGGGGGATCACCCTTTCAACAGGGCTCAGGGCAGTCGTCGTACCGGAGAGCCCGCCAGGTACGCCTGGATGTCCTCCACCGCCTGGGTGAAGTACGTGCGGTAGTTGGCCGCGGAGACATAGCCGAGGTGCGGGGTGGCGAGCAGGCGCGGGGCAGTGCGCATCGGGTGGCCGGCGGGCAGCGGCTCGATGTCGAAGACGTCGACGCCGGCGCCCGCGATCCGGCCCTCGTGCAGCGCGGCGAGCAGGGCGTCCTGGTCCACCACCGAGGCGCGGGAGGTGTTGATCAGGTACGCGCTCGGCTTCAGGAGGGCGAGTTCGGCGGCGCCGATCAGCCCGCGCGTGCGGTCGCCGCCGGGCACGTGCACGGAGACGAAGTCGCTGCCGGCCAGCAACTCCTCCTTGGAGGCGGCCAGTTCGACCCCGTTCTCGGCCGCGCGCTCCTTGGTCAGCCGCGGGCTCCACGCGGCGACGCGCATGCCGAAGGCGAGCCCGACCCGTGCGACCCGGGCGCCGATCCGGCCGAGCCCGAGCACACCGAGCCGGGCGCCGTGCAGATCGGCGCCGACCGTGGACTGCCAGGGTCCGCCGGTGCGCAGCGCCGTGTTCTCCTCGACGATCCCGCGGGCGAGCCCGAGCAGCAGCGCCCAGGTCAGCTCCACCGGGGGAGTCCCGGAGCTCTGCGTCCCGCACACGGTGACGCCCCGCGCCTCGGCCGCGGCGTAGTCGATCGCGGTGTTGCGCATCCCGGTCGCCACGATCAGCCGCAGCCGGGGCAGCCGGGCGAGCAACGAGCCGGGGAACGCGACGCGTTCGCGCAGGGTGACGACGATGTCGTACTCGGCGAGTGCCGCGGCGAGCGCGTCCTCGTCGGCCAGGTGCGTACGCAGCGAGACGACCTCCACCGCGTCCCCGAGCACCGACCAGTCGGCCGACTCGGTGGCGACGCCCTGGTAGTCGTCCAGCACCGCACAGCGCAGTCGCACGCCGTTCTCCCCTCTCGAACCGAGCGCTCCGGGCACGCCGAGCGCTCCGGGCATCCCGAAGTATGGTCGGACCGGCAGCCGCTAAGCCCCGGCCGTGAGCCGCTTCACGTACCGGTGCACGGGCACCGGCACCTGTCCCTGGTCGTGCGGGGCGTAGTCCTCGATCGGCCCCTCGTCGGTCCAGCCGTTGCGGTCGTAGAACCGCCGCGCGCGGGCGTTGCCCGGTACGACCGCCAGCCATGCCCGGCGGTGACCGGCCGCCGCCACCAGGCGCTCTGCCTCGCCCAGCAGCCGGGCCGCCACCCCGCTGCCTCTGTGCCGTTCGGAGACGTAAACCTGCTCGACCTCGTCCCCGACCACCATGACGAACCCGGCGACCTCGCCGCCGGCGACCGCGACCGTCGTATCGGACAGGCGGTGTGCGGCGCGTTCCGTGAAGGACTCGCGTGTCCGCACCGCGACCAGCGCCTCGGGAACGTTCCCCAGGTGCCCGTCGCACCAACCGCGGTACCAGATCTCCGCCACCGCCTCCGCGTCCTCGGGGCGGGCCGTACGCAATTCGACGTGCTGGGCGTCAACGGACATGGGCTCAGCCTAACAACGCTCGTATCCGTCCAGTGCGTCGTCGTACCGTGCCGGCCACCCCGGCCCATGTCCCCGGCCGGCGGGCCCTGGCGCCGGCCCCCGGCTCGTCAGTGCCAGCTGATGGGGCTGCGGTAGCCGGCGACGCGCTCCGGGCGGAGCCGGCGAGCCTGCGGGCGGAGGCTAGGGGTGAAGTGCGGCCGGCCAGCGGCGCAGGCCGTCAGGACCGCGGTCAGCGCGTCCAACTCCTCCGGTGTGGGATCCCCTCTGCGGATCCGGATGTCCATGGCGGGCTCCTGGTCCTTGGTCATTGCGGTGGATTGCCGTGCTTGCGAGCCGGCAGGTCGGCGTGCTTGGCGCCGAGCATCCGCAGGGAGCGGATGAGCACCTCGCGGGTGGCAGCGGGGTCGATGACGTCGTCGACCAGGCCGCGCTCGGCGGCGTAGTACGGGTGCATCAGCTCGGTCTTGTAGCGTTTGACCATCTGCTCGCGCTTCGCGTCGGGATCGGCGGCGGCGGTGATCTCGCGGCGGAAGATGACATGTGCGGCACCCTCTGCGCAGGGTCGTACCCCGCTACCTCGGGCCTGGTCTGGCCAAGGCCGCGCTGGAGAGCCTGGTCCGTTACCTCGCCGTCGAATTCGCCCCCCGGGGCATCGCGGTCAACGCTGTGTCGACCGCGAAGCTGGACAAGGGCTACACGGCAGACGTCAACGCCGAACTCAGCCGGGTTCTCGCCCGGCGGACACCTGGGGGCAGGCTCACCCGCCCCCAGGATGTGGCGGACGTCGTGGCCCTGCTCTGCCGGTCGGAGGCCGCGTGGATCCAGGGCCAGGTCATCACGGTGGACGGCGGGCTCGGCCCGCTCGGCTGAGCCGGTCCGGCATGCTCCGCCGTACCGGAACAGAACCCCTTTTCCACCAGACAGGAGGAGACGCCATGGAGTCCGTCACAACGGACGTGTGCGTCATCGGCGCGGGCCCCGCGGGCCTGGCCCTCGCGCTGCTGTTGCTGCGTTCGGGGTGCCGCGTCACCGTGGCCGAGCGCTCGGCTTCGTTCGAGCGTGAGTACCGCGGCGAGATCATCCAGCCGGGCGGCCTGCGGATCCTCGACGAGATCGGCGTCCTGTCCGCGGCGCGGCAACGGGGCTCGCACGTCCTGGAGCGGTTCCGCCTCACGGAGGGCAGCCGCGTCCTCATGGACATCGACTACGGCCGGCTGCCGCCACCCCACGATCACATGCTCAGCCTTCCCCAGCGCCACATCCTGGAGGAACTACTCAAGCGATGTGAGGAGTTCGAGGGGTTCCGGCTGCTCTTGGGGAGCCGTATCTCGGGCCTCGTGATCGAGAATGGTGCCGTCGTCGGCGCCGTACTCGACGGCCGGGCGGGTGTCGACCGCGTGCGGGCCCTGTGTGTCGTGGGCGCCGACGGCCGCTACTCGAAGACACGGTCCCTGGCCGGGCTCAAGCATCGTCGAAGCGAGGACTTCGCCCTCGACGTGCTGTGGTTCAAGCTCCCCGCCCTGGAGCGGCCAACGCGCATGGCACGCATCCATCGGTCGGAGGCGGGACCGGTTCTGGTGTACGACTCGTACCCCGACGCGGTGCAGATCGGCCTGACTCTTCCGCACCAGGGTTACCAGCGGTTCGCTCAAGCCGGTTTCCCGGCGGCCAAGGCGGCGGTCAAGCGCGCCCTGCCGGAGTACGCCCACCTGGTGGACGATGCCATCCGCTCGCTCAGGGATCTGACCCTCCTCGACGTGTTCGCGGCCCAGGCCGGCCAATGGGCCAGAGACGGGCTGGTGCTGCTCGGCGACAGCGCGCACACCCACAGCCCGTTGGGGGCCCAGGGGATCAATCTCGCCCTCCAGGACGCGGCCGTGCTCCATCCCGTGCTCGTGGCGGCGGTCCGGTCCGGAGAGGCCGGCAAGAACCGCCTCGGTGAGTTCCAGCGAGCCCGCTCCGCCGCTATCCGCTCGGTCATGCAGACCCAGATCAGGCAGAGCCGCGGGATGCTGGCACAGTCGGGAGTCGCATCCTTCCTCCAGCCCAGGCTCGCCGGTCTTTTGGCGCGGACTCCCCTCGGAGCCCACATGACCAGGCGTATCGCCCTCGGCGGCGAGAACGTGCGGGTTCACTCCGAACTCTTCGCCGCCTCCTGACCTCTCCTCAACACGGTTGATCGCTCGAAGGGATCGCCATATGCGCTTGATCGACCTGTCCACCTCCATCGATGCGTCGAGCTGGGAGCCCGAGCCGGTCTCGCACGAGGTCACCACGCCCGCCGAGGGTGCCCGGCACATGGCGAAGGAGATGCGGGAGCACTTCGGGACGGTCTTCGACCCGGCCGATCTTCCGGACGGGGAACTGCTGTCGATCGACACCCTGTCGCTGACCACACACACCGGCACGCACGTAGACGCCCCTTCCCACTACGGCTCGCGCGCGAGCTACGGGGACGGCCGCCCGAGGCACATCGACGAGCTCCCGGTGCACTGGTTCTTCCGCCCCGGCTTCCTGCTCGACATCAGCGGCGCGGACGGACACGTGGTCGACGCCGAGTTCCTGGCGAAGGAGCTTCAGCGTATCGACTACCGGCCCCAGCCGCTCGACATCGCGCTGCTCACCACCGGGGCCGAGAGCCGAGCCGGCTCCATGGGCTACTTCACCGACTTGGTGGGTCTCGACCGATCGGCCACCGACTTTCTGCTGGACCTTGGCGTGCGGGTTATCGGAACCGACGCGTTCAGCCTGGACGCGCCCTTCCCGGACATCCTCAAGCGGTACGCGGAAACGGGTGACAAGTCCGTGCTCTGGCCCGCCCATTTCCGAGGCAGGGAGCGCGAGTACTGCCAGATCGAACGACTGGCCAATCTCGGGTCCCTGCCCAGTCCGCACGGCTTCCAAGTGTCCTGCTTCCCCGTGAAGATCCGAGGCGCCGGCGCCGGTTGGACCAGGGCTGTCGCTCTGCTCGACATGTGACCGGGTCTTCGCGCCACTCCCCATCCCAGGAGGAAACACGATGACAAACCTGACCGAACTTCCGGCGGACCGCCAGACGTTCGCCGAGGTCTACACGGAAGTCCAGCAGTTCTACGCGCGCCCTTTCCACTTGCTGGACAGCGGCCGGGCGGACGAATGGGCGGCCACGTGCACCCCGGACGGCTGCTTCGCGCCGGAGACCCTCCCGGAGCCGGTACGGGGCCGCGAAGCCCTTGCGGCCGGGGTCGCCAAGAGTTATGCGGAGCTCGTCGCGGCGGGTGAGCAGCGTCGGCACTGGCACGGGATGGTGGCCATCGACGAGGTCGCCGACGGTTCGCTGCATGTGCGTTGCTACGCGCTGATCTTCGCCACGAAGCTCGGCGGCCGTCCAGAGCTCCGACTCACCTGCGTCTGCGAGGACGTCATGGTCAAGGTCGACGGCGAGTGGTTGGTGCGCTCGCGCCATGTGACTCGTGACGACCTGGCGCCGAAAGGGGGGCGATCGCAAGCATGATCTCGGCCGCCGCCGTACCGGAACCCGTCCGGGCCGGTCGGCGGGCCGCTGCGTCCGTCCGGGCTGTCGACCAGCCCATCACAGAGCGCCCCCGGCAGGACTCGAACCTGCGGCCAAGCGCTTAGAAGGCGCCTGCTCTATCCGCTGAGCTACGGGGGCCTGGTGGCGCGTTCAAGGATAAAGCTCCCTGCTCGCCGACCCTGTCGCTTCGCCTCCGTGGCTCGATGTGGAGGTTCGGTGAAGCGGTCCTGATAATCGCAGGCAGGTGCGAATCGTGCAGCGCTTTTGGCGTCCGGCGCCGCCGGGTGTTGTGCACTCGTTATGCCTGGCCCGCGCCCATGTCCCAGTCGCCCCATCCGCCCTTTCTGTTCCGTCGGCGCGCAGACATGTCCATATGCTTCAGAATTCCCCTAAAATTGGGCATTCTTCACATGTGGTGACCTTGGACGTACGGCCTCAGCTGCTCGACACACTCTCCGCTCTGCGCGACCGTGTCGCCGCCGCACGCTTTCCGCTGCCCCTCGCCGGTGCCCCACGCGCGCGTGCCAACCGCGACGAACTCCTCGCCCAGCTGGACGACTACCTCATGCCCAGGCTACGGGCCCCCGAGGCGCCGCTGCTGGCCGTCGTCGGCGGCTCCACCGGCGCCGGGAAGTCGACCCTCGTCAACTCCCTCGTCGGGCGCCGGGTGAGCGAGGCGGGCGTGCTCAGGCCGACGACCCGCACCCCGGTGCTGGTCTGCCATCCGGCGGATCACCACTGGTTCAGCGGCATGCGCGTCCTGCCCGACCTGGCGCGCGTCTGGATGCCGCACCACGCCTCCCGCGACGACGACCTGCTGCTCCCCGGCGAGCAACCCGGCGACCAGCCCGTGCGCGCCCTGCGCATCGAGACCGCCGACACCCTCCCGCGCGGCCTCGCCCTCCTCGACGCGCCCGACGTCGACTCCCTGGTCGCCGAGAACCGCGTCCTCGCCGCCGAACTGCTCTGCGCCGCCGACATCTGGGTCATGGTCACCAGCGCGGCCCGCTACGCCGACGCCGTCCCCTGGCACCTGCTGCGCACCGCCAAGGAGTACGACGCCACGCTCGTCACCGTCCTCGACCGCGTGCCCCACCAGGTCGTCTCCGAGGTCTCCCGGCAGTACGCCGCCCTGCTCACCAAGGCCGGCCTCGGCGACGTACCCCGCTTCACCGTGCCCGAGCTGCCCGAATCCGTCTGGAGCGCGGGCCTGCTGCCCGCCACCGCCGTCGCGGCCCTGCGCACCTGGCTCATCCAGCACGCCCAGGACCCCGGCGCCCGGCAGTACGCCATGGCCCGTACCGCCCACGGCCTCCTCGACTCGCTGCGCACCCGTATGCCCGAGCTGGCCGCCGCGGCCGCCGCCCAGTACGCGGCGGCGCTCCGGCTCACCACCGCCGTGGACAGCGCGTACGACAGGGAGCACGCGCGGCTGCGCCACCGCCTCCAGTCCGGTGCCGTACTCGCCGGGGGCGCCCTCAAGCGCTGGCGCGCCTTCCCGCTGGACTGCACCGCCGGTGAACTGCTCGACGCGCTCGTGGAGAGCCTCGGCGCGCTGCTGCTGTGCGCCGTCACCGCCGCCGACGAGCGGGTGGCCGAGGCCTGGCGCCGCGAACCCGCCGCACAGGCTCCGGGCCTCGCCGGGTGCGATCCCTCGCCGGAGAGTACGGAGCACCGTATCGGCCTCGCGGTCCGGCGCTGGCGGCGCGAGCTGGAGGAGTACGCCGAGGACGAGGTGCGGGAGCTGGACCGCAGCGTCGCGCCCGACTCCGAGGCCGTGGCCGCCCTCGCCGCCACCGCCCTGCTGGGCGGCCGCCGGGCACGCCACGCCGGCGAACGGCTCGCCGACCGGGTCGGCGCCCATGGCGCGCTGCGCCTGCGCGACCGTGCCGAACGGCTGCTCACCGAGCACGTGGACCGCGTCGTCCACCGCGAGCGCGAGCGCCGGCTCGCCCCGCTCGACGCCCTCGACATCCATCCCGAGCCCCAGGCCGAGCTCATCGCCGCCCTGTCCGTACTGCAGAAGGAGAGGTGACCGGTGGCCGCCGTCACTGACCAGGAGCACATGGACCACACCGATCGCGTCGAGGCCACGCCCATGGATCACGTCGAGAGCATCGACCCCGTGGATCACAGCGACAACGGCGACCACGGTGACCACGCCGGACGCAGCGGCCGCAGTAGCCGCTCCGGTGACAACGGCCGCACGCGGGCGGACGCGCAGACCATCGACATCGTCAAGCAGGGGGAGAGGTCCCAGGTGGCCCAAGGAGTGAGAGAAGCCCAGGGGGGCCAGGGGGCGGCGGAGGACGACGGGGGGGACGGAGACGGTACGACGATCACCCCGGCCCCCGCCGCGGGGGACCGGGGCGAGGAGGGGGCGCCGATGCCGGGTGCGGGCGGGGTCGTAGCGGAGGACGGGGTACGGGAAGGCGGTGGCGACGGGCGGAAGGCCGCTCCGGGTCCGGCGGGAGAAGAGGGAAGCGGGGACGGCGAGCCCGGCGGCGGACCGGCGCGCGCCCCCCGCGCCGACCGCGCCCCCCGCGCCGACCGCACCTCCCGCGCCGACCGCACCTCCCGCGCCGAGCGCCCCTCGGCCCCCGCACCGGTGGCCCCCGCGCCCGCCCCCTCCGCGGCCCCCGCACCCGCCGCACCCGCCGCCCCCTCCGCGTCCCCCGCCCCCTCCGCGGTTCCCGAGCCCTCCCGCTCCGCCCGCTCCTCCGAGTCCGCCGACTCCTCCGGTGCCTGGGACGACGGCCTCATCGCCCGCCGCATCGCCGACGCCGCCGCGCTCGCCGCCCCCCTGGAGCCGGTCCCGGCCCGCGGCGGGGCCCGTACGATCGTCCCGCTCGCCTACGAAGGCCCCCTGCGTGCCCGCCTGGACGCCCTGCGGGAACTCGTCGGGCTCTCCCGGACGCGGCTGGACGGCCAGACCCTCGCCGAGGCGAGCCGGGTCCTGGACGAGGCCGCGGACCGGCGCAAGCTGTCCGGACGGCACACCGTCGTCGCGATCGCGGGCGCCACCGGCAGCGGCAAGTCGCAGTTGTTCAATTCACTCGCCGGAGTGGCCATCTCGGAGACGGGGGTACGGCGCCCGACCACCTCCTCGCCGATCGCGTGCAGTTGGAGCGACGGCGCCGCGGGCCTCATCGACCGGCTCGGCATTCCGGGCCGGCTGCGCCGCCGTCCGCTGCACCACCCGGAGTCGGAGGAGCAGTTGCGCGGGCTGGTCCTGATCGACCTGCCCGACCACGACTCCGCCGCCGTGCAGCACCGTGAACAGGTCGACCGGATCCTGAAGCTGGTGGACGCGGTGATCTGGGTGGTCGACCCGGAGAAGTACGCCGACGCCGTGCTGCACGAGCGCTATCTGCGGCCCATGGCCGGGCACGCCGAGGTCATGTTCATCGTCCTCAACCAGGTCGACCGGCTGCCCGGAGAGGCCGCCGACCAGGTCCTGGACGATCTGCGGCGGCTGCTGGACGAGGACGGCGTGGCGCTCGGCGAGCACGGGGAGCCCGGCGCCACCGTGCTCGCGCTGTCCGCGCTCACCGGCGAGGGCATCGGCGATCTGCGCGAGGCGCTCGGCGAGTTCGTGGCCGAGCGGGGCGCGGCGGCCCGCCGGGTCGCCGCCGACGTGGACGCGGCCGCGGCCGGACTGCGGCCCGTCTACGCCGCCGGGCGCCGGGTCGGGCTCAGCGAGGAGGCGCGCGAGGAGTTCGCCGCGCGGCTCGCGGACGCGGTGGGCGCCACCGCGGCGGGCGAGGCCGCGGAACGCGCCTGGCTGCGCAACGCCAACCGGGCCTGCGGCACCCCCTGGCTGCGGCTGTGGCGCTGGTACCAGAGGCGCGGTACGGCACCGACCGGCCGCCATCAGGTGAACGCCCAGCCGGACGAGGAGGCGACGGCGCGGCAGCGCGTGGAACAGGCGGTCCGTACGGTGGCCGACCGGGCCTCGGCCGGGCTGCCGGTGCCGTGGGCGCAGGCGGTGCGCGAGGCCGCCGTACGCGGTGCGCAGGGGCTGCCGGAGGCGCTGGACGAGCTGGCGGAGCGGGCCGGGGGTCCTTCCGGGCGCCCGCCGCGGCCGGGCTGGTGGCCGGTGGCGGTGCTGGTCCAGGCGGCGATGACGCTGCTCCAGATCGCGGGCGGGCTGTGGCTGGCCGGGCAGATCGCCGGGGTGATGGCGCCTGATCTGGGCGTTCCGGTGCTGCTGATGGTGTGCGGGATCGTCGGTGGGCCGCTGGTGGAGTGGGGCTGCCGGATGGCCGCGCGGGGGCCGGCCAGGCGCTACGGCCAGGACGCGGAACGGCGCCTGCGCGAGTCGGCCGCGAGCTGCGGCCGGGCGCGGGTGCTGGACCCCGTGGCGTCGGAGTTGCTGCGGTACGGGGAGGTGCGGGAGCAGTACGGGAGGGTGGTGCGGCCGGAGGCCGGGATGGAGGAGTCGGGGGTGTACCGGGTGAGTTGACGGGGTGCCGGGTGGGGTGGTGCCGGGTGAGGCGGTGCCGGGTGGGGCGGGGGCCGTACGCCGTGGGCGGGCGCTGTACGCCCTGGCAGGTGCCGACGCCGGCCGGTGCCGAACGCCGTAGGCCGGTGCCGTACGTCTTGGATCGGTGCCGTGGGCCGGGGTGGCTCGCCGGTGGTGCTCACTCGTGTGGGTGGCGGAGTTTTCCACAGGCGCGGGGGCCGTCCACAGCGCTCGGCGGGACCGGTCCGGCGCGGGCACTCTGAGGCCGTGGCAGACGCCGCCGTACGGGACGGACCCGTACGTCCGCCCGCCCGGCCGAGCGCGCCGGGCGGGGGAGGGGAGCGAGACGATGAACGAGACCGTGATCTGTGTGGTGGGCAACGTGGCGACCGCGCCGGTGTACCGGGAGCTGGCGGCGGGGCCGTCGCTGCGGTTCCGGCTCGCGGCCACCGCGCGCTACTGGGACCGGGAGAAGAGTGCCTGGACGGACGGGCACACCAACTTCTTCACGGTGTGGGCCAACCGCCAGCTCGCCGCCAACGCGATGGCGTCGGTGGAGGTGGGGCAGCCGCTGGTCGTGCAGGGCCGGCTGAAGGTGCGGACGGACGGGCGCGAGGGACAGCAGCAGTGGGCGTCCGCGGACATCGACGCCACGGCCATCGGCCATGACCTCTCCCGTGGTACGGCGGTCTTCCGCCGCGCGGCCAAACCGGAGCCCCCCGCCGCGGCGAACCGGGCCGAGCCCGACTGGGCCACCCCGCGTCCACCGGACACCGGCGAGAGCACCGACCACCAACAGGTTGCGGAACCGGCCACGGTGACGTGAAGTCAGCCTTCCAGCCGGGTTGATTTATCGATAAGTGCTGCTCAAAGGCGGTCCGGCGATAACGATTCCGGATCGGAAACGCCATCGGATCATCCGACCGGCCAGGGAGGCAGGGCCCGAGTCCATAGGATGCCGGGCGTGCCCCTCGGGGCCGCCGATTCTGCTGGTGGGACCCGTCCCCCACATCCAACGGGTCCTGCTCGAAGGGGAATTCTGTGCTTGCTGCGCTCTCTGGGTTCTGCCGGTCCACCGCCGTGTCCCGCCTGGCCGCCACCGCCGCGGTGTCCGGGCTCGTGGCGGCCGGTGTGCTGTCCGGCGCGGGTACGGCCGCGGCCGATGTGGCGCCGCAGACCGAGGGCGGGGCGAGCGCCACCCTGGACGGCCTGAAGACCTTCGGCGAGGCCGTGGTCCATGGGACCGGCGGCGACCAGCGCGTGTCCGCGGGGCTGTTCGAGATGTCGGTGGACGGCGGCGGCACCCTCCAGACGTACGGCGTCGACCTGCACAGCCCGGTGCAGCGCGACGCCCGCTACCAGGAGACGTCCTGGAGCGGCACCTCGCTCGGCACCAACCGGGACGCGGGGAAGATCCACTGGATCGTCCAGCACTCCTACCCCCAGGTCAACGACCTCGCCGCGCTCGCCCACCAGGCCGGTGTACGGACCCTCACCGAGCAGGACGCGGCGGCCGGCACCCAGGTGGCCATCTGGCGCTACTCCGAGCACGCCAGGATCGACGCCGTGGCGCCGGAGGCCGAGAAGCTCGCCGACTACCTCCAGCGCAGCGCCCGCGGCAGCGCCGAGCCGGGCGCCTCGCTGACCCTGGACCCGCCCGCGGTCTCCGGCCGCCCTGGCAGCGTGGTCGGCCCGGTGACCGTGCACACGAATGCGGGCCCGGTCGCGGTGATACCGCCTGCGGACGCGGCCACCAGCGGGGTGCGGATCACCGACAAGACCGGCAGGGCGCTCACCACGGCGAAGGACGGCAGCCGGCTCTACTTCCGGATCCCGCGGGACGCGGCGGACGGCTCCGCCCAGCTGAGCGTGCAGGCGTCGACGACCGTCCCGGTGGGCCGCGCCCTCTCCTCCGACAGCCGCGGCCAGACCCAGATCCTGGCCGGCTCCAGCGAGTCCGCGGTCTCCGCGAGCGCGACGGCCGACTGGGCCGCGCGCGGCGCGATACCGGCGGTGTCGGCCCACAAGGACTGCGCCAAGGGCACCGTGGACATCACGGCCTCCGACAAGGGCGACCAGCCCTTCACCTTCAGCCTGATGGGCACCGGGCACACCGTCCCGGCCGGCACCACGCGCACCATCCCCGTCCCCCTCCAGGAGGACCAGGGCTACGACTTCACGATCACCGGCCCGAACGGCTTCACCCGCCGCTTCACCGGCGTCCTGGACTGCAAGATACAGGGCACGATCGTCGCCAAGACCGCCGTCCAGACCGTCGGCGAGCCGACTCCCCTCACCACGCCCGCCCCCGACGACACCGACCTCGCCGCCACCGGCGGCTCCGCCCTCACCCCTCTGATAGCCGGCGCCGCAATCGGCCTGGTCGTCATCGGCGGCGCGGTGCTGGTCGTGCTGCGCAAGCGGGAACAGCCCGGCGAGTGACCCCGGCGCGCGGCGGACGGGTCAGCGGTCTGCCCGGTGCCACGCCCCTGACGAGCGTGCAGACGAGGACGGTGGCGGCCAGGCTCCCGAGCGTGACCATGGCCACCCCGATCACGAAGAGACCGGTGGAGTCGTCGGACCAGTCCCACCAGGCGGCGCCGGCCAGCCCGGCCGTCGTCCCGGCCACCGGTCCCACGACCTGCCGCCGCGAGGCCGCCCAGCAGACCGGCATCAGCAGCGTCAGCACCAGCCCGGCCACCTGCCACACCGCGTACGGCCCGCTCCCCGTACCGTCGGCCCGCACGTCCTGGTGCTGATCCCACCCCAGCCACCCGGCCCAGAGCCCCGCCGCGACGACCCCCATCCCGAGCACCCACACCGACCGCCCGGCCGCCTTCTTCCACAGTCCTCGACGCATCCCCCGAGCGTGGCCCCGCCCACCCGGCCTCGCCCAGAGCACACGTACTCACTTCGGCCCGGTACTTCTCCTCACTGTCCGAGATCCACAGTCGCGGCCCGATCTCGGGAGGGTGACAGGCGAGCCGCGGCGGCCACCCGCGAAGCCCCAGGTCACAGCCCCCCCGCCCCGACGGGTTTCCGCGCAGGGGTGGCCGTACGGCAAGATGGGGTGTATCTGCCCACTGCCAGATTTCAAGTTGCCGGACGGTTTCTCTTGGCTGAGTTCATTTACACCATGCGCAAGGCGCGCAAAGCGCACGGCGACAAGGTGATCCTCGACGACGTCACCCTGAACTTCCTGCCGGGTGCCAAGATCGGCGTCGTCGGTCCGAACGGTGCCGGCAAGTCGACCGTGCTGAAGATCATGGCTGGGCTGGAGCAGCCGTCCAACGGCGACGCGTTCCTGTCGCCCGGCTACACCGTCGGCATCCTCCTCCAGGAGCCCCCGCTCGACGAGGACAAGACGGTCCTGGAGAACGTCCAGGACGGCGTCGCCGAGGTCAAGGGCAAGCTCGACCGGTTCAACGAGATCGCCGAGCAGATGGCGACCGACTACTCGGACGCGCTGCTGGAGGAGATGGGCAAGCTCCAGGAGGAGCTGGACCACGCCAACGCCTGGGACCTCGACGCCCAGCTGGAGCAGGCCATGGACGCGCTCGGCTGCCCTCCGGGCGACTGGCCGGTCGTCAACCTCTCCGGTGGTGAGAAGCGCCGCGTCGCGCTCTGCAAGCTCCTCCTGGAACAGCCCGACCTGCTGCTCCTCGACGAGCCCACCAACCACCTCGACGCCGAGTCGGTGAACTGGCTGGAGCAGCACCTGGCCAAGTACCCCGGCACCGTCGTGGCCGTCACCCACGACCGGTACTTCCTGGACAACGTCGCCGGCTGGATCTGCGAGGTCGACCGCGGCCGCCTGCACGGCTACGAGGGCAACTACTCCAAGTACCTGGAGACCAAGGCCGCCCGCCTCAAGGTCGAGGGCCAGAAGGACGCCAAGCGGCAGAAGCGCCTCAAGGACGAGCTGGAGTGGGTCCGCTCCAACGCCAAGGGCCGCCAGGCCAAGTCCAAGGCCCGCCTCGCCCGGTACGAGGAGATGGCCGCCGAGGCCGACAAGATGCGGAAGCTGGACTTCGAGGAGATCCAGATCCCGCCGGGCCCGCGCCTGGGCAACGTCGTGGTCGAGGTCGACAAGCTCAACAAGGCCTTCGGCGACAAGGTCCTGGTGGAGGACCTGTCCTTCACGCTGCCGCGCAACGGCATCGTCGGCGTCATCGGCCCGAACGGCGCCGGCAAGACCACGCTGTTCAAGATGATCCAGGGTCTGGAGACCCCCGACTCCGGCACCATCAAGGTCGGCGAGACCGTCAAGGTCTCCTACGTCGACCAGGGCCGCGCCAACATCGACCCGAAGAAGACGCTGTGGGAGGTCGTCTCCGACGGGCTCGACTACATCAACGTCGGCCAGGTCGAGATGCCCAGCCGCGCCTACGTCTCCGCCTTCGGCTTCAAGGGCCCCGACCAGCAGAAGCCGGCCGGCGTCCTGTCCGGCGGTGAGCGCAACCGCCTCAACCTGGCGCTCACCCTGAAGCAGGGCGGCAACCTGCTGCTCCTCGACGAGCCCACCAACGACCTCGACGTCGAGACCCTGTCCAGCCTGGAGAACGCGCTCCTGGAGTTCCCCGGCTGCGCCGTCGTCGTCTCCCACGACCGCTGGTTCCTCGACCGGGTCGCCACCCACATCCTCGCCTACGAGGGCGACTCCAAGTGGTTCTGGTTCGAGGGCAACTTCGAGTCGTACGAGAAGAACAAGGTCGAGCGCCTCGGTGCGGACGCCGCCCGTCCGCACCGGGCGACCTACAAGAAGCTGACGCGGGGCTGATCGGTCTTGCGCCACATCTACGCGTGCCCGCTGCGCTGGTCCGACATGGACGCCTACGGCCATGTCAACAACGCGGTCTTCGTCCGCTACCTGGAAGAAGCCCGGATCAACTTCATGGTCCGACCGGACAAGGAGTTCCAGCAGGGCTCCGTGGTGGCGCGCCACGAGATCGACTACAAGCGCCAGCTCGTCCACCGGCACCACCCGGTGGACATCGAGCTGTGGGTCACCGAGATCCGGGCCGCGTCCTTCACCATCGCCTACGAGGTGAAGGACGCGGACGCGGTGTACGTGCGGGCCTCGACCGTGGTCGTACCGTTCGACTTCGAGGCGCAGCGGCCGCGCCGGATCACCGCTCAGGAGCGGGAGTTCCTCGGGCAGTACCTGGAGCAGGCCGGAGCCGAAGAGGGCGAGGCCGTCGCCGCATGACGGTGCTGCACCTCGTGGACGAGACGGAGGCGGCGGACCTCGCCGCCTTCCTCGCCCGGCTGCTCCACTACGACCGCGGTGCCGCGGTGCGCCTCCAGGCGGCCGGCACCGCACTCGCCGTCTTCGGCCAGCCGCCGTCCTTCGAGGTGCTCGCGGTACGCGCGGTACGGCTCGCCAAGCCGTACGAGAACGGCCTCGACGTCACCCTCGACGCCACCGTCTCCGCGGGCGAGCTGCTGGAGTCGGTGGACGAGCGGGCCGCCACCGCGGCCGTGCCGGGCACGGTCACCGGGCCGCCCTGGGCCGGTGTGCTGCCGCCGCGCGGCGGCTGGCGGCCCGAGCCGGGGCTGCCGGCGCCGGACGCGCTGCGGGCGACCGTCGCCGCGGCGGTCGGTGAATTCCGGGCGCGTACCGAGGAGTTGCCGCCCGAGGGGCGTACCCGCGCGGAGCTGGACCGGATCGGGCGGGACATCTGGTCCCGCGAGATCGGGCACACCCAGCTGCCCGTGCGGGCCGTGCACGCGGCGCAGTCCCTGGGCTTCCTGCGGCCGGGCACTCGGGCGGCCGACACCGGGCTGCTGTCCTCGGGCGCGTGGCTGCGGCTGCGCACGCCGTACGGCTCGATCGCGGTACGGCGGGCGGGGGCGCCCGGCTCCCTCGGGGCGCTCGGCGTCAGCGTGGGCGGCTGAGCCGCCGGCCGCCCGAGGGCGGGCTCAGTCCGGGGTGTTGACCATCGACGCGGCGGCGTACGTCAGGTAGTTCCACAGCGTCCGCTCGTGCTCCTCGGACAGGCCCAGGTCGTCCACGGCCGCCCGCATGTGCCGCAGCCAGGCGTCGTGCGCCGCCCGGTCCACCGCGAAGGGGGCGTGCCGCATCCGCAGCCGGGGGTGGCCGCGGCGCTCGCTGTAGGTGGTGGGGCCGCCCCAGTACTGCATCAGGAAGAGCGTCAGGCGCTCCTCCGCCGGGCCCAGGTCCTCCTCCGGGTACATCGCCCGCAGCTCGGGGTCCCCGGCTACCCCCTCGTAGAAACGGTGGACGAGCCGGCGGAAGGTGTCCTCCCCGCCGACCTGCTCGTAGAAGGTCTGCTCCTGAAGCGTGCCGCGCCGAATCTCATTCACCCGTCCATGGTCTCAGACCGGGCGGCCCGGGTCTCCAGGCTTAGGACCGTCCTCGCCGGTGCTTACCGTGGGGGTATGGGCGGTGACGACGCACGGACCGGGGCACTGGCCGCCGCCGCGCGGGCCGGGATGGTGCGGGAGATCGCGGCGGAGGGTGCCTTCGCGGCGGACCCGCGGTGGCGGGAGCCGTTCGAACAGGTGCCCAGGCAGCTGTTCGTGCCGTACTACTTCGTCGCCGGGCCGCGCGGCTACCAGCGGCGCTGGGGCGAGAGCCCCGACCCGCGGGAGCGCGAGCGCTGGGTGCGCGGCGCCTACGCGGACGAGCCGCTGGCCACCCGGCTGCGCGACGGCGAGCTGCTGTCCTCCAGCAGCCAGCCCTCCCTGATGGCCCGGATGCTGGCCGCGCTGGAGGTCGAGGACGGCGACCGGGTCCTGGAGGTGGGCGCCGGCACCGGATACAACGCGGCCCTGCTGGCGCACCGGCTCGGCGACGACCTCGTCACCAGCGTCGAGCTGGAGCCGGAGATCACCGAGGCCGCGCGGGCGCATCTGGCCGCGGCCGGGTACCGGCCGGTGGTCGTCACCGGGGACGGGGCGCGCGGGGTGCCCGAACGCGCCCCCTTCGACCGGATCATCGCGACCTGCGCGCTGCCCACGGTGCCGCGCGCCTGGCTCGCCCAGTGCCGCCCCGGCGCCCGCGTCCTGCTCCCGCTGGCGACCGGACTGCTCGCGCTCACCGTGCGGGACGCGGAGCACGCCGAGGGCCGATTCCTCGCCACGGCCGCCTACTTCGTGCCGCTGCGCGGGCAAGGCCGGGCGGAGCCGGCGCAGACCGGCTTCGCGGGGCTGCCGCGCCGGGCCCGCGAGCAGGACACCTTCCGCTTCCTGCGGGCACTGAGCAGCGGCACGCTGGACCCGCAGGAGGCGTACGCGCTGTGGCAGCGCGAGGAGGAGCCGGAGCGCGACCGGTACGGCGTCACGCTCGCCGGCGGTCGCGGCTGGGCCTGGCTGGACGACCCGGAGGGGCCGTACGCCTGGCCCCTCCCGTGACCGCTTTGCCGCCGGAACTCAGCTCCGGCGGACGGTGATCGTCGTCCAGGCGCCCACGTGCACCCGGTCGCCGTCGCGCAGCGGAACCGGCACGAACGGCTGGATCGGCTCCTCCGACATGTTGACCGTGGTGCCGTTGGTCGAGTTCTGGTCGACCACCGCCCAGCTGCCGTCCGGCTGCTGCACCAGCATCGCGTGCTGGTGCGAGACGCCCGGATCCTCCGGCGGCACGGCCAGGTCGATGTCCGGGGTGTCGCCGGTGGAGTGCCGGCGGCGGCCGATCGTCACCTGGTCGCCGGTGAGGGTGCGCTGCTGCTCGGGGGAGTACGCGGGCAGGTTCAGGCCCGTGGCCTCGGGGCCGGAGCGCTGCATCATCGCCATGAAGTACTCGCGGTCCGGGCCGATGGTGGCGGTCCAGGTGGACTGCCCCGGCGCGTCCGGGAAGCCGGGGCCCGCGGGGGCCTTCTGGAAGCCCGGTCCCGAGGGGGTCCGGGTGTCGCCGGGCTGGGGGTAGCCGTAGCCGCCGCCCTGGCCGGGGCCGGAGGGGTCGGCGGACGACGGCGGGGAGATCACCCAGTCGTCGTCACCGCCGCCGAAGGAGGGACCGCCGGGCGGGCCGCCCGCCGGGGGACGGCCGGTCTCCTGCGGGAACGCGGGGGGCGCGGGCGGGCCACCGGCCGACGGGAACGCCTGCGGGGCGCCACCGGGACCGCTGGGGCCACCGGGACCCTGTCCGGGACCGCCGGGGCCCGCGGGACGGGAGGGGTCGCCGCCGAAGGGGCCCTGGCCGGGACCGCCGCCGAAGGGGCCGCCGGCCGGAGCGCCGGGGCCCCGGTCGCCGAAGCCGGGCGGCGGGGGCGGGGTCTGGGAGCTGCCGGGCTGGGGGTAGCCGTAGCCGCCGCTTTGGCCCTGGCCGCCGGGACCCTGGCCGGGACCCGAGGGACCGCCCGCCGGACCACCGGCGCCCGGACCCTGGCCCTGGCCCGGAGGGTTGCCGAAGGGGGAGGGGCGGCCGGCCGGAGCGCGGTCGCCGCCGAAGCCGGGCGGCGGGGGCGGGGCCTGGGTGCCACCGGGCTGGGGATAGCCGTAGCCGCCGTTCTGGCCCTGGCCGCCGGGACCCTGGCCGGGACCCGAGGGGCCGCCTGCCGGACCGCCGGCCGGAGCGCCGGGGCCCCGGTCGCCGAAGCCGGGCGGCGGGGGCGGGGACTGCGGGTTGCCGGGCTGGGGGTAGCCGTAGCCGCCGCCGGGGCCCTGGCCGGGGCCGGACGGTGCGCCGGGTGCGCCCTGGCCCGGAACCCGGCCGAAGGCGGGCGGGGCCGGCGGGCCGGGGGAGGTCGGAGGGCTCGGCGGGGTGCGGTCGAACGGGGTCGGGCCCGACGGCTCGCTGCCGAACGGCGGGATCGGCTCGGCGGGACGGTTCACCTGCGAGGGCCGCGAGCCCTGGTACTCGTACCCGTCACGGCCGCCGAACGGCGTGCTCGGCGGCTGGAAGTGCGGGCCGCCCGAGGGCCGCGGGGCCGCCGGGGTGTACGAGGTCGCGGTGTTGGTCAGGAAGTTCCACCGGCACTCCTCGCAGAAGGGCGCGCCGCCCTCGCGGGGCGTACGGCACTGCGGGCACAGCTCGGCCTCCCCGGCCGCGGCCGGGGGGCGCCCGCCCTGCCGGTCGCCGCTCGGGGGCGGGAAGCCGTAACCGCCGGGCGGCGGGGGCGGCGGGGGCGGAGGTACGGCACCGGCCATGCGGTGACCGCAGACCTCGCACCAGTCGTCGGAACCCGACTGGTGTCCGTTCGGGCAGGTCGGCATGTCGGTGCTTCCCCTTCTTCCTTTACGGGTCCAACTGGATCGCCAGGGACGCTTCCAGGGTCACTTCTTTACACGAACAGTCTTTGTGGACCGGGTCTCCAGAGTCATCTCGTCCGCCTCCGCGACCCTCGTCTTCAACCGCACAGTACCTGTCGCGGCGTCGACCACGTCCACCACCTTCGAAAGCAGTTTCGCAGTATCCGCGTTCCCCGAGGCGCTCGCCAGCTGAACCGCCCGCCCCAGTTTGGCCGTTGCGCCGTCGAAATCGCCCGCTTTGCGCAGATCGAGCCCTTGTTTAATGACATGTGCCAGTTCGGCCTGGCCGGTGTAGTGGGCGACCTGGGGGCTGATCGCGGTGGAGGCCGCCATGTCGTCGGTCCACACGGCCCGTACGAGGCCCTGCGCGCCGAGGTTCTGTGCCGTACCGTCCGCTTGCGGGACCACCAACGACACCCGCGCGGCCAGCATTTCGCGGCCCAGGCCGGCCGGGGGGACCTCCACGCACAGGTGGTAGTCGCGGGACTCGTCGCCCCAGGAACCGGTCGGGTAGTCCCCGGCGCGTGGTCCGGCCTCGGCGCGGCGGCCGGTCAAGTCCTCGACGGCCGGGGCGACTTGCTTGAGGAAGCGGATGGCGGTGCCGACCGGCGTCCACACCCGCAGGGCGACGTCGGCGACCTCCTTGCCCATCGCCGTCTCCATCATCCGCGTGAAGTCGGCGGCGAGGCCGGCCGGATCGGCGACGATGTCGGCGGTGCCGAGGAGCGCGGAGGCGAGCCCTGTGACTTCTTTCACTTCCCAGTCGGTGCCCACGCCCCGCGCGTCACAGGTGAACCGCCCGGCGCAGGCGTCCAGGGCGGCGCGCAGCTCCTCGGGCGACTCGTGCTCGTTGCGCCCGTCGGTGAGCAGGATGCCGTGCCGCAGGGTGGCGTCCGCCGAGGACAGCAGCCGGTCGGCGAGGCGCAGCCAGGTGCCGATGGCCGTACCGCCGCCCGCGGTGAGGCGGCTCAGCGCCTGCTTGGCCGCCGCACGGGTGGCGGGGTCCGCGATCGCGAGGCGGCCGCCGCCGGGATAGACCTCGGTGGCCACATGGGTGCCGGCGATCACCGCGAAGTGGGTGCCGTCGCGCAGGGTGTCCACCGCGGCGGCCGTGGCGTCCCGCGCGTTGCGCATCTTCGTCGGCGGGTAGTCCATGGAGCCCGAGCAGTCGACCATGATCGCCACGGCGGCGGAGGGTCGCCCCGCGGCGGCCGGGACCAGGCCCCCGCCCAGCGTGCCGCCCCCCGTCGCCGTCACCGTGACGATGGCGTTGACCTCGCGGCCGCCCTCGGGCAGGTACTCGTTCTGGTACACGTCCACCGAGAACCGTGGCACGCTCGGTTTCGCAAAATTGGCCATACGAACTCAAATCCCCCTCCACCACCCCGCTTACGCGCGGCGGTGCCGTGTACGGGCCGGTCCCCTCCGGCCCGTGGCCCCGTGGCCTCAGGCCGATCCTGCCCCCCGCGGCGGTGCCGGGAACGGCAGCACGGCCACTGTTACGTTGTCGTGGCCCCCGCCGTCCAGGGCGTGACCGACCAGGACGCGGGCGCTGTGCAGCGGCCGGACGGCGGCGTCCGCCGGGATCGTCTCGGCCATCTCCTGCGCCGTCTCGGCGTAGTTCCACAGCCCGTCGGTGCACACCACCACCACGCCGGGCCGGTCCGGTTTGAACGACGCGGTGTGCGGGTCCAGTTCATAGGCGTCCGCGCCGAGCCAGCCGGTGATGGCGTGGGCGCGCTCGTCGGCGTACGCCTGGGCCTCGCTCATCAGTCCGGCGGCGACCATCTGCGCGGCCCAGGAGTCGTCCTCGGTCAGCCGGGCGGGCGGCGCGCTGCGGTCGTCCGGCACCCAGTAGGCGCGGCTGTCGCCGACCCAGCCGACCACCAGGAGCCCGGCGGCGACCACGGCGGAGACGATGGTGCAGGCCGGGGCGTTGTGGTGCGGGTCGTGCTCGCGGGCCGCGTCCGGTTCCCCGGCGAGCGCGTCGACGGCCTGCGCGGCGGCGACGATCGCCTCGTGCATGGCCGCCTGCGGATGTGTGCCGCGCGGCAGGGCGGCGAGCAGGATGTCGCCGGCCGCGCGCGCGGCGGCGGCCGACGCCTCGTCGGGGCGGGTCGCGGAGGAGACGCCGTCGCAGACGACGGCGTGCGTGGCGGGGCTGCCGTCGGGCAGCGTGGTGTGGCCGAGGGCGAAGAAGTCCTCGTTGCGGTGGTGGCGCAGCCCGCGGTCGCTGACGGCGGCGGCCGGGCCCGACTCCCGCTCCATGTGGTCGCGTTCGCGGGGCTGGGCATGCCCGCAGTTCTCGCAGTAGCCGTCGCTGTCCACGCGGCCGGCGCGGCAGGCGACACAGGTCGTGGCGGGCGGCGCGGGCTGCTGCTCGGGCGCGGGGGTCTCGTCCGCCGCGCGGGGGTCGGGGGCCTGCAAGGGGTACTCCTCGGGTTCCGCCGGGCGGTCGAAGCGGACGCCGGACGCGGGCTGACCCGCGGGTGCCTCGGGCGCGCCGGGGTGCAGCGGGTGGCCGCCCGAGTCGGTGCCGGGCAGGTCGGTCGGCAGATGCGTCGTGGGGGAGGCGGAGTCGGAGCCGGGGGGCTCGGGGGCGGGCCACTCCACGTCGTCCCCGGCGGCCGGGGAACCGGGGCCCGGCGAACTGGGGTCCGGCGAACCGGAGTTCGGGGTGCCCGAGTTCTGGGCGCCGGGGGCGGACGGGCCGGGGCCCGGAGCGCCGGGGGCGGGGGAGTGGGGCGCGGCGGGGCCGGGACCGGGCGTGACGGAGGCCGGCGCGGCGGGGCCGGGCGTGTTGGGGGTGCCGGGTGCCGGAGGGGTGGGCGTCGCCGGTCCGGTCATGGGCAGCGTGGGGTGGTCCTGCGGCGGCGCGGGCACCACCGAGAGGTCGTGACCGCACGCACCGCAGAAGAGGTCGTCCGGTTCGACGGGCTCCGCGCAGCTCGGGCACGTGGCCGGTGCGGCCTGCTGGGGCATCTGCGACATCAACTACACCCACGTCCGGGGGCGGTAACGGTTGGCCCGTTCCACCAGTTCGATCCTCTCCTGGCCGCCGGGGGCCAGCCGGGCCAGCGCGCGGTAGGCGCGCTCCAGGCCGAAGCGCAGGCCCCGCTCGTCCAGTCCGCTGCCCAGCAGCACCCGCCCGCCGGCGGCCGGCCGGGCGGTGTCCTGGCCCCCGGAGAGTATCCAGTCCAGCGCACAGCCGAGCACTTCCGCCGACAGCACCTCGCGCCGCGCCGGGTCGAGCCCGTACGCCTGGAGCGCCTCGACCTGCCCGGCGGCGGCGGTCAGGTCCTCCAGGAACGGTACGTCACCCGCGCCCGCGACGCGTCCTCTGAGCCGGGCCCGTACGGCGGCGATCCGGGCGGCCGTGTAGTGGATGGACGACTCGGGCACCGACTCCAGCGCCCGCACCGCGCCCTGCCGGTCCCCGGCGGCGAGCCGCACCCGCGCGAGCCCGAACGCGGCGCTCACATAGCTGGGATCGGTCGTCCACACCAGGTGGTAGTAGTCGGCCGCGTTGTCCAACTGGCCCAGCACCTCGGCGCAGGCGCCCAGCGCCAGCTTGGGCGCGGCCTCGCCGGGGAAGGCGTCGTAGACCGCGTCGAAGGCGAGCGCGGCGCCCTCGAAGTCGCCGGTGGCCAGCGCGGCCAGGCCCCGGTACCAGACCACCCGCCAGTCCTCGGGCCGCTCCTCGTCCAGCGCGGCGAGCCCGGTCGCGGCGGCGTAGTGGTCCCCGGTCTCCAGCCGCGCCCGCACCTGCCGCAGCCGCGTCTCCACGCTCTGCGCGGGCACCGCCGTCAGCGCCCCGAGCAGTTCCGCGGGCGCGGACGCCACGAGGCCCGCGAGGAACCCGGCGTTGGGATCGGCCGGATCGACCAGGGGCACGGGCAGCGCGAGGGCCGCGGCGGCGACGTCGAGCGGCTTGACCAGGGCGGCCGGCACCGGGACGGTCGGCGCCGGAGCGGCCGGTGCCGGAGCGGTCGGCCCCAGGGCGGTGGTCGGCGCCGGGGTGGTCGCGGTGGCGGGACGGCCGTACCGACCGCCTCTCCGTGCCGGGATCGTGCGGGCCCCGAGGCGGGACACCTCCCCGTACAGGCGGGGGAACAACTCCGTGTCCGTGACCCGCATTTCGGGCCCGAACAGGGTCGACAGGGCGGGCCGCGCCCGGCCGCTGCGCAGCGCCACGACCTCCCGCAGCACCCCCGTCAGCTGCTCCGCCATCTCCCGCGCGGAGCCGAAGCGGCGGGCCGGGTCGGGGTCGGTGGCGCGCACCAGGAGCCGGTAGAAGGACTCGTAGCCGCGGAAGACGTCGACGGTCTCGGGGTCCGGCAGCGAGTCGGCGTAGACGTTGGTGTAGCCCTGGAAGTCGAAGGTCAGCACCGCGAGGGTGCGGCCCACGGTGTACAGGTCGCTCGCCACCGAGGGGCCCGTCTCGGCGACCTCGGGGGCCTGGTAGCCGACCGTGCCGTAGATCGCGGACTCGTCGTCGTCCATGCGGCGCACCGCGCCCATGTCGATCAGCTTGAGCTGGTCCTCGGTCTGGATGGCGTTGTCGACCTTGAAGTCGCAGTACAGCAGGTTGCGGCTGTGCAGGTGGCCGAGCGCCTCCAGCGCCTCGATGCCGTACGCGCACGCCTGCTCCACCGGCAGCGGATCGCGCCTGCCCTCCGGGGTGCGGCGGGCGTTGGCGATCTCCTTGAGGGACTTGCCGCCCACGTACTCCATGACGATGTAGCCGTCGAGGGAGCCGGTGCGCTGGTCCAGGTGCTCCACGAAGTTGTAGATCCGCACGATGTTGGCGTGCTCGATCTCCGCGAGGAAGCGCCGCTCGGAGATCGCGGCGGCCATCGCGTCCTGGTCCCCGGTGTCCAGCAGGCCCTTGAGTACCACCCAGCGGTCCGAGACGGCCCGGTCCACGGCGAGGTAGACCCAGCCCAGGCCGCCGTGCGCGAGGCAGCCCGCGACCTCGTACTGGCCGTGCACGATGTCCCCGGCCTTCAGCTTGGGCACGAAGGAGTACGGGTGGCCGCACTTGGTGCAGAACCCCTCGGTGCGGCCCGGCCGGTCGCCGCGGGCCCGGCCGACCGGCGCCCCGCAGTCCGAGCGGGAGCAGAACCGTTTGCGTTCGGGCACCTCGGGGTTGTCCAGGACCATGGTCTGCGGGTCGGGCCGCGGCACCTGCGGGACGTCCACCAGGCCCGCGCCGAGCCGTCCGCGCCCCGAGGACCCCGACGCGGAGCCGGAGCTGCGCACCGACACCGAGCGGGCGGTGGCGGCGCCCCCCGACAGGGACCGCGAGAGCCGCCCGGACACCGAGCGCCGGGACCTGGACGACTGCGAGGAGGTGCGGGCGCTGCGGGCGCTGCCGGAACCCCGGCTGTCGGCGGCACCCCGCGTCACACCGGTGGGCGGCGAGCCGACCATCCCGGTCGCCGACACCACGGGCGCCAGTCCGCAGGTGCCGCAGTACAGCTCGCCGCCGCCGACGTCCTCGTACGACCCCTCGCAGCCCGGCCGCTGACAGGCCCGCCCGGCCCCGCTCATCCCTGCTCCCCCCTGCGCTCCTCGGGCGCGCCCTCCAGCAGTTCGGCCGCCGCCCGCTGGTAGCGCAGCACCGCGCTCTCGGCCACCCGCAGATCGCAGGGCGCGCTCCACAGCATCCGCCGGGCGGCGTCGTACCGCTCCACCAGGAACGGGTCCTCGGCCAGTCCGTGCCGGGCGACCTTCGCCTTGTAGGCGTCGAGCCGGCCGCGCAGTTCGGCGCGGACCGCGAGCGGCGCGGTGACCGCGGTCAACTGCTCGCGGGCGCGCAGCAGTTCGTCCTCGGCGCGCTGCTCCAGGGACTCCAGCAGCGGGGACAGCCGGTGCCACTGGGCGCTGCGCCGGTACTCGGCCGCCGTCGCCAGCTGCTCCTGGAGCACGGTCGGCGGACCGCTGACCACCGGCACCTCGGTGGCGGCGATCTTCGCCAGCACCTCGCCGCGCGCGGTGCGGGCCTCGGCGAGGGTGCGGTCCGCGCGCGAGAGGACGTCCCGCAGCCGGATCAGCCGGGCCTCGGCGTCCTGGCGCACGGTCAGCACCGCGTCGATCTCCCGGCGCACGTCCTCCAGGGCGCGCGCCTCGCGGTCGTACACCGTGGTGTCCGGGCGCCCGCCGCCGGGCGCGGAACTGCCCTTGGCCGGCACCCAGAAGGCGAGCGGGTCGCGGATCACGTCCGCGCGCAGCCGGGTCAGGGTGCGGGTGATCCGCTCCAGGTCGTCACCGGCCGGGTGCTCGCCGGGGCGCACGCCGACGGAGTGCGCGAGCTGCCGGGTGCGCTGAAGCTCGGCGGCGAGGAGGTCGATCCGCGCGGGCAGTGCCGACCAGACCGCGTCGGCGGCGACGACCAGGTCCAGGCTGGTCGCGTACATCTCGTTCATCCGGTCCACCAGCTCGGCCAGCGAGAAGCTCTCGCTGAGCCTGCCGTTGCCGGGGCCGGCGACCGTCACGGAGGTGCCGCGCAGCAGCCCGGTCAGCTCGGCCAGGTCCTCCCGGCTGGACCAGCGGCGCCGGGCGCGGATCTCGCGGGCGCCGCGCAATGCGGCCGTATACGCGTCGAAGTACGACCACAGCAGGGTGATCCGCGCCTCGGTGGCCTGCCAGCGCTCCCGTGTGACGCCGGACAGTTCGGCGCCCTCCAGGAGTCGGCGGCCCGCGTGGTCCTGGAGGGCGAGCAGCGAGGTCTCGATCGCCTCGTGCTCCTGGCCGAGCCGCGCCAGCGCACGGTCCACCTCGTCCCGGTCCATCACCGGCCCGGCGGGGTCCGTGACGCCCATCGATCACCTCTCGCTTGCTGTGTGTTCCGTCGGCCGTGGTTCAACTGGTGCGCAGATACCGCGGTGCGGGCGGCCTGGACGCCGAGGAGTCCTTTCCCAGTGTGGCCGACAGCCATGTGTCGTACGACGCCTGCCAGCCGCTCGCGCGGTAGGCGACCAGGACCCGGTTGACCCGGCGCACCAGATCGGAGGCGTCCTTCTTCATCGCCACTCCGTAGTACTCGGTCGTGAACGGCGCGCCCTTGAGTTCCACGGTCGGGTCCTGCGCGGCCTGGCTCGCGGCGAGGGCGCCGTCGGTGACCACCGCGTCCACCTCGCCGAGCTGGAGCCGCACCAGGCAGTCGAGCTGGTTGGGCACGGTGGTGGAGATGTCGGTGGAGGCGGGCAGGGTCCCGGCCTTCTTGTCCGCGGCCAGCTTCGCGTACCCCGTCGAACCGGAGGCCGTGCACACCTTCTTGTGCGCCAGCGTGCCGTTGTACCCGGTGATCGGCGACGACTTGGGCGCGAGAACCTGCTGCCCGGTCTTGAAGTACGGCGCAGAGAACGCCACTTGGCCGAGCCGCTCGCAGGTGATCGTCATCGTACGGACCACCATGTCCACGCGGCCGTCCTGGATCGCCGAGATGCGCTGGCTGGTCGGTATCGCCTTGAACTGCACCGCGTCCGGGTCGCCGAGGATGTCACGGGCGATGCGGTGCACCAGATCGATGTCGAAGCCCTCCAGCTGGGCGCCCTCGGTGTTCGGGTTGCGGTACCCCCAGCGGTAGCTGTTCTGGTCGACGCCCACGATCAGCTTGCGCCGGGCCCCCTGGCGGGCCTTGATCGCGTCGATGGTCGGGCCGTCGGCGCCGGACGGGGCGAGGGTCTGCTGCTGCGCCTCGGAGTCCTGGCAGGAGCCGGCGCGCACCTGGCTGCCCTCGGCGAGCTGCTGCCCGGCCCGGTCCGGGGCGCGGTGGTGGTGCGCGGCCTGGGTGCACGGCAGCAGCAGGACGAAGGCCAGCGCCAGGGCGCACAGGAGCGCCATCGTGCCGACCCCGCCCCAGCCGCGCAGCCGGCTCGCGTCCATCGCCCCGCCCCTTCTCACCGGTACTCCGAAAGCCTGCGGCCGATCCCCGCGAGCGCGCCCGCCGCGCCGAGCACCGCCAGGGCGGCGGCGCCGACGGGCAGCCCGGTCATGGCGTCCCGCCCGCGCGCGGCGGCCCGCTGGAACTCGGCCTGCTCATGGCCTATCGCGCGGGCCAGGTCGCTGTCGACACCGTCGAAGCACTCGCCGGTGGTGCCTTTGGCGCCGATCACCTTGTCCAGCGCCTGCTGGTAGTCGCCGTTCTCGTCCTCGGTGCGGGCCGCGGTGTGCCGCTGCTTCCACAGCGCCGCGCCGGCCTCGGCGGCCTTGACGGGGGCGGTGCCGCCGGAGTCGTCGGCGAGCCGCTCCGCCCGGCCCAGTCCCTTGCCGAGCACGGCCATGTCCTTGTCGAAGTCGTAGTAGTACGTGTCGTACTGCTTGCCGCCGACCGTGATGGTCTCGGCGCCGCGCGCGACCAGGCTCAGGTTCTCGTTGCCCCGCGCCTTCAGGGAGGCGATGCGGGCGTCGTGCAGGACGGTCAGGGAGCGGATGCCGTGGTCGTACGAGCCGGTCAGCTCGGAGCGGGCGACGGTGTGGCCGACGGTGAGCCACAGCAGGGCGACGACGGTGGCGGAACTCGCGGCGACCAGGCCGTGGTTGAGGACGCGGTTGGTGCGCCGGTAGTCGCGGCGCTGCGCCCAGCCGAGGCCGGCCAGGGTGAGCACGCCGAGCGCGATGGCCGCCCAGGGGTACGGCGTCGCGTCCCCGTAGTCGGCGTCCAGACGCGCGTTCTCCTTGGTGTAGAGGTCTTCCGCGGCCGGGAGCATCTGCGTCTGCATCTTCTCGTTCGCGTACCGCAGATACGCGCCGCCGACCGGGTAGCCCTGCCGGTTGTAGGTGCGGGCCCGCTCGACGAGGCCCTTGTACTCGGGCAGCAGCCGGTTCAGCCGGGCGATGGTGGCCTCGGAGGCGCTGCCCGGCTCGGCGTTGGCGGCGGCCGTGACCAGGCCGGAGGCGGCGGCGCTGATGTCCTTCTCGTACCGGTCGCGGGTGGCCGCCGGTTCCTGGCCGCCCGCGAGGAAGCCGCTGGAGGCCGCGGTGTTGGCGTCGGCCAGCGAGCGGTAGATGTCGGCGGCGCCGGAGCTGAGGGGCTGGCTGCGGTGCAGCACGTCGTCCGCGGCGGCTGCGCGCTCGCTGCTCTGCCAGGCGGTGACCGCGCCGAACGCCACGACCAGCAGGGCGAGTACGGCCCCGATGACGCGCAGCCGGCCCGGCTCGGTGCTCGCGGCGGCCCGCAGCTTCCCGGCGCCCTCGGCGAAGGCGGTCCGCCGCGAGTGCGGCCCCTGGGGCGGCTGGGGTGCGCGGGGCGGCGCCGGGGACGGCCGGCCGGGCTGGGCGGGGATGCCGGGGGCGGCGGGCACGGCGGAGCCCGCGACCGGCGGTGCTGCGCTCTGCGGCGGGTGTGTCACTCGACCTCCCCCATGGTCATCCGTACGCAGCCAAGTATCGCCGCACGGACTGACATTCCGCACCGGCCTTCACTGGATCTTGTGGATACCAGTGTGCGCTGCCCCTATACACGCCGGGATCAGGTGTTCGGTTCCTCGGGGCGGGGCATGCGCCGGACCGTGCCACCACCCGAGGAAACCGTTTCTCCACAAGGGAGTTCAGAGCGCCTCCCAGTACCTCCGCGCCCGCTCCTGCGCCTCCGCCGGCGCCCCGAGCCGGTCCAGCCCGAGCAGGGCGGCGCCGAGCACCGGGCGCGCGGTGACGACGCGCACGGCGGCCTTGGGGGCGCGGGCCGCCAGCCGGGCCCGGATGCCGTCGTCGAGCTGGGCGTGCCCGGCGGTCAGCACGCTGCCGCCGAGCAGCACCGGCACCGGTTCGTCCAGCAGTTCCAGGCGGGTGAGCGCGACCGTGGCCAGCACCGCCACCTCGTCCGCGAGCCGGTCCACGAGCGCGCGGGCCACCGGGTCGCCGCCGGCCGCCGTGGCGAACAGCACCGGCGCCAGCTCGCCCCGCCGCTCGGGCGCCAGGTGCTCCAGGTGCAGGGCCTCGATCAGCGCGTACATGGAAGGCAGCCCGAAGTGGGCGGGCAGGTCGCGGGCCAGCGCCGTCGCCTCGCCCCGGCCGTCCTCCGCCCGCGCCGCGCACCACAGCGCCTCCTCCGCGAGGCCCCAGCCGCCGCCCCAGTCACCGGAGATGCGGCCGATGGCCGGGAAGCGGGCGGTACGGCCGTCGGGCCGCATCCCCACGCAGTTGATGCCCGCCCCGCAGACCACCGCCACGCCCCGCGGCTCGGCGACGCCCGCGCGCAGGATCGCGAAGGTGTCGTTGCGCACCTCCACCGAGCCGCCCCAGCCGCGCGCGTGCAGCGCGGCCGCCAACCGCTCCTCCTCCACGGGCAGATCGGCGTTGGCCAGACACGCGGACACATGGGTGACGCGGTCCAGGCCCGCCTCCGCCAGCGCCCGCGCCACCGGCTCGGCGAGCGCGTCGAAGGCCGCCGCCACCCCCACCGCCGGGGGCCGGAACCCGCCGCCGCGTGCCGTGCCCAGCACCTCGCCCGCGGCGCCGACCACGGCCACGTCGGTCTTGCTGTTGCCCGCGTCGATGGCGAGCACGCTCGCGGTTCCGGTCGAGGTCAGGCCCACGCGAGATGCTCCCGGTTGTGTGCGATCAGTCTGTCGGTCAGGGTCTCGGCATAGTCGTACTGTCCGATCAGCGGGTGCGCGAGCAGGGCGCGGAAGACCCGGTCCCGGCCGCCGCGCAGCGCCGCCTGAAGTGCCAGCTCCTCGTACGCCGTCACGTTGGCGATCAGCCCCGCGTACAGCGGGTCCACCTCCGGCACCGGCAGCGGCGCGGCACCGGTCGGGCCGACCGCCGCCTGCACCTCGATCACCGCGTCGTCGGCGAGGAACGGCAGCGTGCCCCTGTTCAGCGTGTTCACCACCTGGTACGGGCTGCCGCCCCCGCCGAGCAGCGCCGCCGCCAGGTCCACCGCGGCCTCCGAGTAGTACGCCCCGCCCCGCTTGGCGAGCAGCGCCGGCTTCTCGTCCAGGGCCGGATCGCCGTACATCGCCAGCAGCTCCCGCTCCATCCGCGCCACTTCCTCGGCCCGTGAGGGCTTGGTGCGCAGCTCCCGTACGACCTCGTCGTGGGCGTAGAAGTAGCGCAGGTAGTACGAGGGGACGACGCCGAGGCGGTCGAGGAGAGCGCGCGGCAGGCGCAGGTCGTCGGCGATGGCGTCGCCGTGCTCGGCGAGCAGCTTGGGCAGCACGTTCTCGCCCTCGGGCCCGCCGAGCCGCACCGCGGTCTCCCAGGTGAGGTGGTTGAGCCCCACGTGCGCGAGGTGCACGTCCCGCGGGGTCACCCCGAGGCGGTCGGCGAACGTGCGCTGGAGCCCGATCGCCACGTTGCACAGGCCGACGGCGCGGTGTCCGGCGTGCAGCAGGGCGCGGGTGACGATGCCGACCGGGTTGGTGAAGTCGATGATCCAGGCGCGCGGATTGCCGCGCCGGACCCGCTCGGCGATGTCCAGTACGACGGGTACGGTGCGCAGCGCCTTGGCGAGGCCGCCCGCGCCGGTGGTCTCCTGGCCGACGCAGCCGCACTCCAGCGGCCACGTCTCGTCCTGCTGCCGGGCCGCCTGCCCGCCCACGCGGAGCTGGAGCAGCACGGCGTCGGCGCCCTCGACGCCCGCGTCCAGGTCGGCGGTGGTCACGATCTTCCCGCCGTGCCCCTGCTTGGCGAAGATCCGCCGGGCGAGGCCGCCGACCAGTTCGAGACGTTCGGCGTCCGGGTCCACCAGGACCAGTTCCGCGACGGGCAGGGTGTCCCTGAGCCGGGCGAAGCCGTCGATCAGTTCGGGGGTGTAGGTCGAGCCGCCGCCGACCACGGTGAGTTTCATACAGAGATCAACCCTTCACTCCGGTGAGCGTGACGCCTTCGACGAATGCCTTCTGGGCGAAGAAGAACACGACGATCACGGGGGCCATGACCAGGACCGTCGCGGCCATGGTGAGGTTCCAGTCGGTGTGGTGCGCGCCCTTGAAGGACTCCAGGCCGTAACTCAGCGTCCAGGCGCCGGGGTTCTCGGAGGCGTAGATCTGGGGCCCGAAGTAGTCGTTCCAGGCGCTGAAGAACTGGAAGAGGGCCACGGCGGCGATGCCGGGCCTGGCCATCGGCAGCACCACCCGGACGAGGGTGCGCAGTTCGCCGCAGCCGTCCACCCTGGCGGCGTCGACGTACTCGTCCGGGATCGTCGTCAGGAACTGGCGCAGCAGGAAAACGGAGAACGCGTCGCCGAACGCCATCGGGATGATCAGCGGCCACAGCGTCCCGGACAGGCCCAGCTGTTTCGCCCAGAAGAGGTACATCGGGATGACGACGACCTGCGGGGGCAGCATCATCATCGAGATCACCAGCATCAGGGCCAGGTTGCGGCCCTTGAAGCGGAACTTGGCGAGCGCGTACGCCACGGGGATCGAGGACACCACGGTCAGTGCGGTGCCGAGACCGGCGTAGAGCAGCGTGTTGCGCCACCAGGTGAGGAAGCCGGGCGTGTCGAAGACGGTGCGGTAGTTGCCCCATTCCCAGGTGTCCGGGATCAGGTCGCGGCTCAGTGCCTGGCTGTCGCTCATCAGCGAGGTCAGCAGCACGAACACGAAGGGCAGGACGAAGAAGAGGGCGGCGGCGACGCCGAGGGAGTGCACCGCGATCCACTGGAGCAGTTCCTTGCGCCGGGCGGTCCGCCGCGCGGTCGCGGACGCCGGCGCCGACTCGGCGGGCTTGGCGAGCACTTGGGTCATGGTCAGTCACCTGCCTGGATCAGACCGCCCCGGCGCCGCATCAGGAGCGCGGTGAACGCCATGGACAGGGCGAAGAGTACGAGGGCGACGACGCACGCGGAGCCGTAGTCGAAGCGCTGGAAGCCGAGGTTGTAGACGAGCTGGGGCAGGGTGAGCGTGGACTTGTCCGGGTAGCCGGGCTCGAACTGGGCGCCGGCGCCCTGGATCACCCCGGAGGCGACCTTCCCCGCGACCAGCGGCTCCGTGTAGTACTGCATGGCCTGGATCACGCCGGTGACGACGGCGAACAGCACGATCGGGGAGATGTTCGGCAGCGTCACGTACCGGAACCGCTGCCAAGCGGAGGCGCCGTCCAGCTCGGCCGCCTCGTACTGCTCCTTCGGCACGTCGAGCAGCGCGGCCATGAAGATCACCATCAGATCGCCGACGCCCCACAGCGCGAGCAGGGTCAGCGCCGGCTTCGACCAGTCGGGGTCGTCGAACCAGCCGGGCGCCGGGATCCCGGCCTTCTCCAGGAGTGAATTCACCGGCCCGGTACCGGGGTTGAGGAGGAACGCGAAGGCCATGGTGGCGGCGACCGGCGGGGCGAGGTAGGGCAGGTAGAACAGGGTACGGAAGACGCCCGTACCCGTCTTGATCTTCGTGATGAGCATCCCGATGCCGAGCCCGAAGGCTACGCGCAGGGTCACCATCACCACGACCAGCCACAGGGTGTTGCGCAGCGCGGGCCAGAACAGCGGGTAGTGCTCGAAGACGTAGGCCCAGTTCTTGCCGCCGCTCCACGTGGGTGGCCGGAAGCCGTCGTAGTGCATGAGGGAGAAGTAGACGGTGGAGATCAGCGGGTAGGCGAAGAACACCGCGAAGCCGATCAGCCAGGGCGACAGGAAGGCGAGCGTCCGCAGGGCCGACCGGCGGCGCTTGGCGGCGAGAGTGACCGTGCTCATCGGCTACTGCGCCTGCGCGATGTCCGTGTCGATCTGCGCGGCGGCCTTCCTCAGACCGGCCGCCAGATCCGTGACCCTGCCGCTCTCGTAGTCGTAGCCCAGCTGCTGGAGCGTCACCAGGTACTGGCCGCCGTTGGGGGAGGCCGGCGTGGTGGTGGAGTCGGGGTCGGCGGCGATGTCCAAGAAGGTCTTGAAGCGCGGATCGTATTTCAGCTTGGGGGACTTGAGGGCGGCGAGGGTGGACGGCACGTTGTGGATGTCGTTGGCGAAGCCGACCACGGCGTCCGTGTCCGTGCTGATGTACTTGACGAACTCCCAGGCGGCGTTCTGCTTGTGGCTGGTGGCGGCGATGCCGGTGATGGTGCCGGTGAGGTAGCCCTTGCCGTACTGGTCCTTCTGGTCGTCCGGTACGGGCAGCGGCGCGACGCCTATCGCGAACTTCGGCTTGGCCTGCTCGGCCATCCCGAGCCGCCACTCGCCGTCCAGCTGCATCGCCACCTGCCCGGTGTGGAAGGGGTGTCTGGCGCCCCACTCGTCGCCGAGGGTGGCGCGGAACCGCTCCAGCCTCCGGAATCCGCCGAGTTCGTCCACCAGCCGCTTCTGGAGCGTGTAACCCTCCTTGAAACCGGGGTCCTTGGCGACGTTCGACTTCCCGTCCTTGGTGAAGTACGTCGGCGAGAACTGGCCGAAGTAGTGCTCGGTGGTGGTCTCCCAGCCGTGGTAGTCGGGCATGAACCCGAGCTGTCTGTACGAGTCCCCGTCCGGGATGGTCAGCTTCCTGGCGTCGGCCTCGAACTCGCTCCAGGTCTTCGGGGGTTGCCCGATCCCGGCCTTCGCGAATGCCGTCTTGTTGTAGTACAGCCCGTACGCGTCCCCGAGCAGCGGCACGGTGCAGCGGTCGCCGTCGAACCGGGTGTACTCGTTCATCGCCTTCGGGAAGGTCCGCGCCGGATCGATGCCCGACTTCCTCAGGAAGGGGTCGAGGTCGATCAGCGCGCCCGAGGAGCAGAACTTGCCCACGTTGTTCGTGGTGAAGGAGGAGATCACGTCCGGGGCGTCGACGCCGCCCGCGCGCAGCGCCTGGTTGATCTTGTCGTCGGTCATGTTGCCGACGATGTGCACATGGATGTTGGGGTGCGCCCTCTCGAACCCGGCGACCAGCGACTTGACCGCCGCGACCTCGTTCGGCGCGCTCCAGGCGTGCCAGAAGTTGATCGTCGTGTCCTTGGTGGGGTCGTCCGTGGCGCCCGCGCCGGACTGCCCGGTGCAGCCGACGGCCAGCAGCACGGCACAGGCGGCGAGGGCGGAGGCGGCGGTGCGGGTGGCTCTGGTGACTGCGGGTGCTGCGGTGGGCATGGCGGGATCTCCCAGGACGGTCGGGTCGGAGTGGGGAGGGCGCGGCGCGGGCGGTACTCGGGGGTGTGGCGGTTGGCGGTGTGTTCTCGGGCCGGGGCTCGGGGCTCGGGGGCCGGTCAGCGGGAGGTGTCGAAGACCTCGTCGCGGGTGGTGGCGAGCGCGGCCTCCAACGCGCCGCGCAGGACGGGGTGTTCGCGGATGTCGCCGAGGACGAGCCGGGGCCGGGCCGCCGCCAGCTCCTCCAGCTCGGCCTGGATCAGGGCGCGCAGCACCTCGCCGCCGGCGGTGAGGGCGGAGCCGCTGAGGACGACGAGTTCCGGGTCGAGGACCGAGACGAGGGCGGCGAGACCGGTGGCGAGGCGGGTCGCGTACGTCTGGAGCAGCTCCCGGTGCGGGCCGCCGCCCGCGTGATCGGCGGCGCGCGCCAGCAGCTCGCGCGCCGCCTCGGTGTACGGCCCCGGCGGCACGTCCGGGACGCCGAGTTCACGGGCCAGCTTCGGCAGCTCCTGGGCGCCGGCCAGCTCCTGGTAGCCGCCGCTGTTGGCGCGGGTCACCTGGCGCACCAGGGGCGTGCCCGGCACCGGCAGGAACCCGACCTCGCCGGCGCCGCCGGTCCAGCCGCGGTGCAGCCGCCCGCCGAGGACGAGGGCGGCGCCGATGCCCTCCTCGTTCCACAGCAGCACGAAGTCGCCGTGGCCGCGGGCGGCGCCGAGGCGCTGTTCGGCGAGGGCGACGAGGTTGACGTCGTTCTCGTACTCCACCGGCATCGGCAGCGCGGCGGCCAGCTCGTCGAGCAGCGTGGGGGAGTGCCAGCCGGGCAGGTGCGAGGCGTAGCGCAGCCGGCCGGTGTTCGGGTCGAAGGCGCCGGGGGTGCCGATGACGACGCGGTGCAGCTCGCCGCGCGCGAGCCCGGCGGCCTTCACCGCGCCGTCGAGGGCGTCGGTGACCTGCCGTACGACGGGCTGCGCGGGCCTTCTGCCGGGGGTGGGCAGCTCGTACTCGCCGATCGTGCGGCCGGTGATGTCGGCGACGGCGGCGCGGATGCGGTCGGGGGCGACGTCGAGGCCGGCGGCGTAGGCGGCACCGGGATTGACCGCGTACAGCTGGGCGCTGGGCCCCGGCCGGCCCTCGCTGGTCCCGGTGACCCGGACCAGCCCCGCGGCCTCCAGACGGGCCAGCAGCTGGGAGGCGGTGGGCTTGGACAGCCCGGTCAGATTCCCGATCCGGGTACGGGACAGCGGGCCGTGCTCCAGCAGCAGATCGAGTGCGGCCCGGTCGTTCATCGCGCGCAGCACGCGCGGCGTCCCCGGCGTACCGGCCGCTCCTGTCATGGTTCCCGCCACCTGCCTCACTGTTAGGAAACTTTCCTATTGCGCCCGAACGTAAGCCCGCGGGGGAGGGGGCGTCAATACGCGGGAGCTGTGAGGCAACAGAGTCGTTACCTCGGGGCCTCAGGCCTCAGGCTTGGCGGAAGGGGCTGGTGTCGAGGGTGGGGTACGGCGCGGGGAGGGGGAGGGGGTCGCCGAGGTGGACCTTGATGTCGTTCTCGTGGGAGGCGTCGGGGGAGCCGGTGCCGGGCGGAACCGGATCCGTGAAGCAGTGGGCCGTCCTGGTGTTGCGGTTGATGAGGACGTAGACGGGGATGCCGGCGGCGGCGTAGGCGCGGAGTCTGGGACCGCTGTCGGTTTCGTGGTCGGTGGAGGTGACCTCGCCGACCAGGTCGATCATGTCGCCGGGGTACCAGCCCGGATATCTCGCGTAATGGACCTCGTCCGCGCTGGTCGCCTCGCGGTTCAGGACGTAGATGTCGGGGGCGAGCAGCGCGGCCGTGGCGCCGGTCCGGTCGGTGAACCGGTATCCGTTGCCCGTGCTGGCGTCCGGGACCGCTGCCGACCGGAACTGGAGGAGCAGGTTCATGACCGCGCCGGCGTGCCCGTGGTCGGGTGGTGACTGCGGCAGGCGGGCGCGGCCTTCGAGGAACTCGGGGCGTACGGGCATGGGCGACACCGCCTCGTACGCCGCCAGGAGGCGGTCCGGCTCCAGCCGCGCCATGAGGTCCGAAGGCGCAGCACCGCTGATGTCCATGGACACAACGATGGGGCACCCCGAGCGCCGCCGCGCCGGGATGCCCCGCCTCTTCACTCGAACGAGTGTGCTGGACCGTTTCGCTACTTCCGCGGCGGAGCCGTCCGCTGGGTCGTGAGCGGGGTCGTCGCCACCGACTGCGGGGAGTCGGCGTTGGCGAAGGCGGAGGGGGCGGCCACCGCGGCCGTCGGGTCGGGGGCGTCCTCCACGTCCTCGGCCGCCGTCGCGCCGCCCACGATCCGGATGTGCGCGGCGTCGAACGCGCGCTTGATGCGCCAGCGCAGCTCACGCTCGACGGCGACGGACTTGCCCGGCATGGTCTTGGCGGAGACCCGGACCACCATGGAGTCGATGAGCACGGAGTCCAGGCCGAGGACCTCGATCGGGCCCCACAGCAGCTCGTTCCAGGGCTCCTCCTTGCTCGTCTTCTCGGCGACCTCGTCCAGCGTCGCCTTGACCTTGTCCAGGTCCTCGCTGGCCCGCACGGTCACGTCGACCCCGGCCGTCGCCCAGCCCTGGGACAGGTTGCCGATCCGCTTGACCTCGCCGTTGCGGACGTACCAGATCTCGCCCTCGGCGCCGCGCAGCTTCGTCACCCGCAGACCGACCTCGATCACCTCGCCGGTGGCCACACCCGCGTCGATCACGTCGCCGACGCCGTACTGGTCCTCCAGGATCATGAACACGCCGGACAGGAAGTCCGTGACCAGGTTCCGCGCGCCGAAACCGATCGCGACACCGGCGACACCGGCGGACGCCAGCAGCGGCGCCAGGTTGATCTTGAAGGTGGACAGCACCATCAGCGCCGCCGTACCGAGGATCAGGAAGCTCGCCACCGAGCGCAGCACGGACCCGATCGCCGCCGACCGCTGCCGCCGCCGCTCCGCGTTGACCAGCAGCCCGCCGAGCGCGGTGCCGTCCACGGCCTGCGCGGTGCGGGCCATCCGCTCTATCAGCTTGGTGATCGCCCGCCGCACGATCGAGCGCAGCGCGACCGCCACCACGATGATCAGCAGGATCTGGAGCCCCATGGCGAGCCACGTCGACCAGTTCTGCTCGACCCAGCTCGCCGCGTTCGTCGCGCTCTCCTGCGCGTCCTGGAGCGTCGGCACCGCGGGCGCCGTACCGGACGGCGAGGGCGATGGCGACGGGGACGAGGACGGTGACGCACCGGCGGCCAGCAGAACCACGGGCAAGGACGACACGGCAGGTACCTCCAGGTGCTGCACGGTCCGTACCGGTGGGGCGGGCAGGGTCTGCGAAGGTCACGAAAAGATCACCGGACGGCCAGCACCACCACACTAACGGGGCATTGTGCGTGCCTTGTGCGGATCCGCCAAGGAGGGACGCAGGAGAGACACGGCTCACCCTGGCTTGAACAGGCCGTGATCGCGGGGATGTATCACCTGTGGTCGAAAACACTCCCAGCCCGTTACCGGGACATGGTGGCGCCACCACCAGGCATGAGGGGAGACTGGCCGCAGATCGTCCCGGCGCGAGCCACGCGCCGCCGACGCCCAAGGAGGCACCCGTGCCGCATGTCCTGGTCCTCAACGCGTCGTACGAGCCGCTCGGCGTCGTACCGCTCCGCCGCGCGCTCATCCTCGTCCTGGAGAACAAGGCCGTCTGCCTGGAGGAATCCGGCGCCTTCATGCACAGCGCGACCGTCACAGTCCCCGCACCCAGCGTGGTCCGGCTCAAGCGATTCGTCCGGGTCCCCTACCGAGGGCCCGTCCCGCTCACCCGCCGTGCGCTGTTCGCACGGGACGGGGGCCGGTGCATGTACTGCGGTGGCGTCGCAACCAGCGTCGACCACGTCATCCCGCGCAGCCGCGGGGGCAAGCACGTCTGGGACAACGTGGTGGCGTCCTGCCGCCGCTGCAACCACGTGAAGGCCGACCGCCACCTCGTCGAACTGGGCTGGCGCCTGCGCCACAAACCGGCCCCGCCCACCGGTCTGGCCTGGCGCATCATCGGCACCGGTCACAGGGACCCGCGCTGGCTGCCCTACCTGCAACCGTACGGCGCGGACGACGCCATGGCCCGGATCGACGGCATCTCCGCCTGACCATCCGGGCCTCCGCGTCCCGGCCCCGCCCCTCGGGCCGCGGGGCGCCCCGGCGTGCGCCGCCGCGTCGTGGCGGGTTACGACGCCTCGGTCCCGGATCCGCCGGCGTCCATCGCGAGCAGCAGCGCCGAGTCCGCATGGAGCGTGATGCGCACCGGTGTGAAGGCGGTGGCGTCCACCGGCGACTGTCCGGTGCCCGGATTGCGGGCGTAGCGCGGATGGGCGCCGCCGCTGATCTGCCAGCGTATGCGGTGGCCGGCGGCGAACCGGTGGGCGGTCGCGCTCATCGGCACGGTGAGCCGCGAGGGCTCCTGCCCGCCCGTCCGCAGCCGGCCCAGCCCGTCGCAGACGTTGACGGAGCGGCCCTGTGCGTCCACGTCGCACAGGCGGGCGAAGACGTCGGCGTGCCCGGTGTCCGCGGAGACGGTCAACCGCGCGAAGACCGGCCCGAGGACGTCCACCGGCTCGGCCAGCGCTCGCGCGGACCGCGGCCGCGCAGTCCCCCGACCGGGCCGCGGCCGAGGCCCGCTACCTGGCCGCCGTCGCCGCGGACGGCCGCCACCCCGAACTCGCCGAGGCCCTCTCCGCCCCCACCCGCCCCCTCACCCCCGAAGCCACCTTCACCCGCTTCCTCAACCGCCTGATCGACGGCTTGGACAGCGGCTGATCCGTCCCGCGCCCACGAGGGTGCCACCGCCGGCAGGCGGCAGGGCGGCGGCGCCCTTCTCCCGTGCTCGGTGACCGTCCAGCCAGAAGGCGGCGACGGACGGCTCGTCGATCCCGGCGGTGGAGCCATCGTGGGGCAGGAGCTCCGTCGGGGCGATGTACCCGTCACCCGGTTCGAGGCGGATACGCAGGCAGCGCAGCGGGTGTCCCGCGGCGGCGTACCGGCGTACGTCCTCGGTGTGGGGGTAGTGCCGCTCCAGGTCGGCGTCCGTGTAAAGGGTGCGGCAGATTTCCTGGACGTCGTGGTCGCAGACGAGCAGGTATCGCGCACCTGGGCCGAGGTTGAGACAGAGCCGTCGGCGGCCCTGGTGGCGGCGGGCATAGGACAGCCGGTCGAAGTTGTCGACGTGCAGGCCGATACGGCGGTCGGCGGTGAGGTCCTCGGTGGTGGTGAGCCGGTTCTCCGGGCTTGACACGCAGCCCAGGAGCGCGGCGGGCCAGCGGCCGTCCAGGGGGACGAGGAGTGCGGCGGCCCGGCGACGGCCCGCCAGGTCGTCCGGTTCGAAGTCGGGTAGTGGTTGGCGCACGAGTTCGATCAGGGTGCTGCCCGGTGTCGTGTTGTCGGCGCGAAGGTGCTCGGCGTCGTCGGTGGTCATGGGTGACCAGTGGCGGCCGGGGACGAGAGCGTTGTCGTCATAACCGGGCGTGTCGCGGATCTGCCTGACCGATGCGGTGTCGCACCGGCCGCGTAGGTCATCGAGCGTCCGGAACAGGAGTCGGGGCCCCATGGCCGGCCTCCCAGGGTGGGTGGGGTGTTATCCGTCGAGGTCTTCGCCGTAGGTGACGTCGAGCTCCGCGGCGAGCGCCTCGGCCAGCTGCGGCACCTGTCCGTGGTCGATGATCACCTGCCTGAGCGAGGCGAGGCCCCGGAGCCGGGAGAGGTCGTTGCCGCGCAGATCCAGGCCGCGGAGCTTGCCACCGCTGAATTCGGTCAGCCGCAGCTCGCAGTCGTCGAACGCGGCCCCGCTCAGGTCCACCGCGGCGAATGCGGTCTCCCGCAGGGAGCACCGGGTGAAGATCACGGGCCCGGCGGCCCGGACACGGGTAAGGGTGCCGTAGTCGAGCTTGCAGTTCTCGAACAGGACGTTGTCGAGGGTGACGTCCTCCAGGACGGCGCCCATGAGCTTGCAGTCGCGGAAGACCGTGCGGGTGACCTTGGAGCCGGACCAGTGCAGAGAGGTCAGGTCGCAGCCGGTGAACTCGACCGAGTCGGTACGGACCTCGTCCAGCCGGGCGCGCTGGGTCCTGAGCTCGGCGACGCGTCCGTTGATCAGGTGCGTGTCTGCCAGGTCCAGGGCACGCAGGTCCATGTCGCCGTAGTGGAACTCCGTGACCCTGCCGCGTCCGCCTTCGAGGGAGGCCACGTTGGACAGGTACAGACCGGGCTCGTCCAGGGAGGGCAGGGTCACACTCGTGCGGCGGATCGTGCGGTTTCCCATCGAGGTGCCTTCCAGCGAGGTGGATCTGTACGGCGTCGGGGGCGCGCCCTCGCGCGGGCGTGCCCCCGACGGTGCGTGTCACTTCTTGTTCCAGTTGTCCCACGTGGGCCTGTTGTCGAAAGGAGCCGGACTCTTCTGCCAGTTGTCCCACGTGGGCCTGTTGTCGAAAGGAGCCGGACTCTTCTGCCAGTTGTCCCACGTGGGCTGGTTGTTCCACGCCCCGCCAGCGGTCACGGGGGCCGGAGCGACATGGGTGGAGAGCAAGTCCATCACGGCGGGCGCGTCGGAGGCGGCCAATCCGTCGAGGAGTGTCATGCCGCATTCTCCGTGGCGGGAAAGCTGGACAGGGCCAGGACAAGGGCCTGCCGGGAGACCCGGCAGTAGTTGGTCTCCGTGGACTCGAAGCTGCCGTTCTCGAAGTAGCGGTTGGCAGCCTGCGCGCCGCGGCAGAAGCCGAAGACCTCGCACTCCGTCTGGCAGCGCTCCAGGCCAGTGAGGAAGTCGCGGACGTACCTCACCTGGTGCGCGCCGTTCATGAGGTCGGCCAGGGAGTCGTGGAGGACATTGCCTACGCGGAAGTCGTCGTACGCGGCGTCGCTGGTGTCCCCGAGCTCGGGGGAGAGCAGCACCACGTCACCGGTGACGGAGACGGTAGGGATCGGATCGAGGCGCCGCTGGTTCCATACGGCGCGTTGTCCGGATCGGACCAGGTGTAAGTACTCGGCGAGACGCTCCAGTTCTCGAACCCGCAGGCGATCGTGGTGGGTGCGGCTCCAGGTGAGGGTACGGCGCCAGAAGTCCTCGGCCTGTTCGAGTGTGGGCACCTGTCGTCCGGTGTTGACGCCTTCGACCTCCTCGACGTTGAAGCCGGCCGACCGGCAGCCCAGCTCCGCCAGGAATTCCAGCAGAGCTTCGGGCCTGCCGATGGACTCGGCGGTGACGACCGAGATCGCGGAGAACGGGATGCCGTGCTCGCGCAGGCGCCGGATGCCGAGGAGGGTCCGGTCGAGAGCGGGCTTGCCGTGCGGGTCGATCCGGTCGTGGTTCGCGGAAGCGGGGCCATCGATGCTCACGCCCACGCAGACGTCGTACGCGGTCAGCAACTCGCACCAGGCGTCGGTGAGCAAAGTGGCGTTGGTCTGCACGTAGTGGCGGACACGGCCCGCACGGCGCAGGTCCTCGAAAGGAGCGAGGAGCGCTCGGAACCTGTGCGTGCCGGTCGCGAGGGGCTCTCCGCCGTGCCAGACGACCCCGATCCGAGGGCCGCCGTCGGTGGTCAGCTGGGCGATCGACGTCGCCAGGGCGGCGGCGACCTCCGGGCGCATCTGGCGCTTGAGCTTGCGGAAGGGCAGGTAGCAGTAGCGGCAGTCGAGGTTGCACCAGGTCGTGGGCTGGACAACCACGGTCTGCGGAGTGGCGAACCACCGGTCGTAGCGGGCCCGTCGGCTGGAAGTGCGCGCAGGCATCGCCGTCCTTTCCCTCGTCGGACTGGATGTCGCCCGCCGCGGCTTGCTCGGGCGACGGGCACACAGCCCACCCTCCGTCCTGTCACGGCGTATCCGCGATGACACCGCGATGTCATCGTCGATGACGTGTCATCGCCAGTCGGATGACAATCCACTCAAGTCCACGAATTCGCGGGCCAGTTCGGGGCATGGCAGGTGAGCTATCGTGGCGGTGTGCCTCGCTCGATTCTGATCCATGACGGCCGGACCACTCGTGACGTCGGCCTGGTGTACATCTGCTCGGGCTACCTCGTCGAGCGCGGCAAAGTCCTGCTCGTGCACCACAACCGCTTCGACAAGTGGGTTCCTCCCGGCGGGCACATCGAGCCCGGCGAGTCGTTCGCGGGCACCGCGGTACGGGAGTTCAAGGAGGAGACCGGCCTCCTGGTCGAGGCGATCTCCAGTCAGCCCGCCATCCACCCGCCCGACGACAACGCCACCCCCGAGCCGGTGCCGTTCTACACGGACATCGAGCGGGAGGGGTTCGCCACTCCGGCGCTGGTCCAGTTCTTCTACGTGCGCCGCCGGGAAGGCACCGGCGAACAGGCCGTGGAGGCCCAACTGGAAGAGGTACACGAGGCCAGGTGGTTCGGTCTGGAAGACCTTGCCGCGTTGCCGACTTTCGAACAAGTCCGCTCCCTGGCACGCTTCGCCCTGCTGAACTACCCGGTCGCCTTCGAGCGGGCCCAGGCGTAGCCGCCGGCGCCGTTCACGTTCACCGCGTGCAGCAGCCGGGCCGGGGCACCGCCGAGGACCGCGGACACCGCCTGGTTCAGGCGCTGGACGTACTTGGGCACCGACGACGGCGCGACAAACAGGGCCTGAGCGATCCGCTCGGTCGGCAAGCCCTCGCGGGGGCCGTCGTGCACGGCCTTCGCCAAGTCGAACAGTCGCTGCGACAGCTCACACCGCACCGGGACACCGCTGTCCGGTGTCGTCAGCAAGCCGTGTGCGCCGCGGCGAGTTCCGCGCTCACGAGGGGCGTCTCGGCCGTGATCTCGTCGGCCGACACGGACTCCTCGCCGAGGCCGATCCGCGCGAGACGGCCGCGCGCCTCCTGGCAGGCTGAGACCGTGGAGTAGGCCGCGCGGATGGTGGCGCGCCTGCCAGAGGCCCCTGGTTCGTTCCACATCGCGGCTTCGGGGTCCCACAGGTCGTTGATTAACTGCCACGCTCTGGCCAGCCGGGGGTCGCGGGGGTCGGTCCCGGCCCGGACGGCGGCCTGCGTGCAGAGTGCGTACGCCAGGTGCTCCCACGCTGTGCCCTGCACGTCCTTGTCGTCCTCGACGAAGGTCTCCCAGCGGTGGCGGTTGCGGACCAGCCACTGACCGGCGTCGATGACCACCTCGGACAGCCGTTTCCTGTGCGCCGGGCCGTGGACGCCTCCCGTGTCACGGGGCACGTCCCGGTACGCCGGTTCGCCCTTCGGACCGGTACCGGAGGCGACTGCGGAGAGGGCGAGCAGACACAGCGCCGTCTTGCTCGGACTCGGGTCGGTGTCCACGTAGGTGCGCCACCCCCAGGCCCCGCCGGCCCGCCGGTGGTAGAGCAGACCGTGGACACCGTGGTCGATCAGCGGCTCGACGCGCTCCAGCATGCTCGTCGTGTCGACCCCGCTGGCCAGGACCAAGCCCGGACCGAGCTCATGGAGGCAGTCCCTCAACTGGGCGAGCGCGTGCACGGTGAGAGCGGTTTGGTGCAGCGAGGTGTCGTCGAGCCCGAGCACCTCCGGCCAGCCATGGTCGACGCGGTGGTCGGCGAGCCAGCCGACGCACCAGGCCACGGCCTCCGCCACACCTTCTTGATGGAAAAAACGGGGGTGTGAGAGCAGACCGGCCAGGCCGAAGGCCACGAAGCGGGTGTGCTCGCCACGGCCACCCTTGTGACGAGGTCGGCAGTGTTCCGGAATGGCACAGGTCAGAAAGCCGAGCGCTCGGCGTACCGGCTGTCCCGCGATGCCGGCGACCCGTAAGACGGGAAGAACCTCACTGGTGTTGACGATCGACGACACCGAAGTGAGGGTCAGTCCCCATCCGCCGTCGTGACCTTGGTGGCGCAGCAGGGTCCGCGCGGCTACCGTCGCTCTCGTCTCGAACGCCAGTAGCCCGGCGCGCGCCTTCCTCATGACTCGCCCCCACCGTCAAGTCCGGATAGCCCCGGTCGAACCGTACCCAGCGCGGCCGGGGTGGACGCGCGTTCCTGGCGGGGCGCCCTGGTGGTGGCGGGCGGTGCTTCCGTCACCGGGGTGAGGCCGAGGTTCCACTGGGCCCAGACCGTCTTGCCGACGCCGGTCCGCGGGGCCGCGCCCCAGTCGTCCGTCAGTGCCTCGACCAGCAGCAGACCCCGCCCGAACTGGTCTTCGCCATTCACCGTACGGAGGTTCGGGCGCCGCTCGCCGCGCGGGTCGCTGACCTCGACGCGGAGCGCGGCGGCCGTGGTGACGGTCCGCAATCGGATGAGCCGGCCGCGCAGGCTGCCGTGCAGCAGGGCGTTGGTCATCAGCTCGCTGACGACGAGCCCGACGTCATCGGTGAGCGCCGCGTATCCCCACTCGCCGACCAGGCGCACGGTGCGGTGCCGGGCCAGCGTGACGCTGCGCAGGACGGGGGTGTAGTCGAGCTGGTCCTCCCGGAGGAGCGGGGCGGGGGAGGGGGTGGCGTCGGGCATGGGGAGCCTCCGGTGACTTCGCAGGGTGGCGATGCGCGACTGACCGTAGCGACGCGTTTGGCTTGAGTTCAAGCGGCTTGGGGACAATTGGCTCGTCCGTGTGACGCTCCCTCCCCTAGGGAGGCAGAATCCTCACGTGAACCGATCCGCACCAACGGGTAACCGAGCGTCAACTGTCCTGGGTCGCAGGCTTGGTGGAGAGCTGCTGCGCCTGCGTGACGCCGCTGGACGCACCCAACAGCAAGCTGCCGACGTCCTCAACGCGACCAACTCGAAGATCGTGAAGATGGAGCGAGGCTGGGTGCCGATGCGGGACGTCGATGTCCGGGCATTGTGCGAGTTCTACGGCCTTGACGACGCCAAAGCCGTGACCCGACTGCTGAGTTTGGCCAGGCTGGACCGTGAACGCCGCAAGGCCAAGGGCTGGTGGCAGGACTCGCCTCACCCAGGCGCGCTCACGGAGTACATCGCGCTGGAGGACGCCGCCAGCCGCGTGAGAACGTGGGAACTCTCTTTGATCCCCGGCCTGTTCCAGACCGAGGAGTACGCCCGTTCGCTTGCCGTGAGCGAAGGCGCCGGAGTCTGGGAGGACCCCGATGAGATCGAGCGCCTTGTCGAGATCCGCATGCGCCGCCAGGTCCGCCTGCACGACGAACGCCCGCTTGAGGTGTACGCCATCGTCTGGGAGGCGGCTCTGCGGCAGTTGGTCGGGGGTCCCCACACCATGCGCGCCCAGCTGGAACACCTGCTGGAGGTCGCCAAGTTGCCGAACGTGCGCCTTCAGGTGCTGCCCTTCCGGGCGGGTGGACACCCTTGCATGCCGGGGGCTTTCACGGTCATCTCGTTCGCCGAGGCCGAGGCGGCGGACGTCGTCCACGTCGATACCATCTCGTCTACCCTGTGGGTGGAAGACCCGAGCGAAAGCACGGCGTATGCCACGTACTTCGAGCGCACAGCACGCCTCGGCCTTGCGCAGCGCGACTCGGCCCTGCTGATCGACACCATTCGCCAGGAGATGTAAGACATGCGCGAGTTCGACTTCGTCAAGTCCAGCTACAGCAGCACCTCGGGGCAGTGCGTCGAAGTCGCCCTCAACGTCCCCGACGCCGTAGCCGTCCGTGACTCCAAGACCCCCGACGGGCCGCTGCTCCGTCTCGACCCCCGGACCTGGACGGAGTTCACCGCGTCGCTCGGCTGAGCCCCCCCGCCCGGCCCCGGAAGCCCCCCGCGCCTCCGGGACCGTGCGGTCTCACGCGTACCGCAGCTCTCCCGGATGCGCCGAGCGGTGCAGGAGGGGGAGGGCGGTGGCGGCCGAGGCCAGGCAGCAGGCGTAGATCAGGGCCGGGACCAGCAGGGCGACGTACGGGACGGTGACCGCCCCGCCGGTCAGCGTGGCGCCGCGCAGTGCCGGTGTCCTGCCGTGCGTCTTGACGAGATCCAGGCCCGCCAGCAAGGGCGGCGTGCCGCTCATCGTGTCCCCCCTGTGGTTCATGTCGGTGCGACCTCCGAGGTCAAAGTGGTCAGCCGGGCCCCCGTGGTGGTCATCCAGCGCAGGTCGGCGTCGAGGTGGTTCAGGGCGTAGTCGGCCGAGAGCACGGTCGCCAGGTCGGCGGCCGGGTCGGTCTTCACCGCCGTCAGCTCCCGCATCCGCGCCTTGTGGGCGGCCTGCTGGGCGCGCAGGTAGGCGGCTGGATCGCCGCCGGCCAGGATGCAGACGACGACCTTGGCGAAGATCTCGTTCGCCACGAACGGCGCGGGCGGGGCGATCTCACCGGCCCAGCGGGCCAGTTCCCGCGCGCCGGCGGCCGTCGAGCGGTACAGCGTGCGCTCGGGGCCGCCGTCCGCGTCCGTCCCCTCGATCTCCGCCAGACCGTCCCTGACCAGGCGTTGCAGCGTCGTGTAGACCTGCCCGTAGGCCAGCGGGCGGGCCCCCGGAAAGCGTTCGTCGTGGCGGCGTTTGAGGTCGTAGCCATGGCTCGGCCCCGCCTCCAGCAGGCCCAGGAGGATGTGCCGGGTGCTCATGGTGATCAGTATGCATCAGCTACATGTACTGAGTGAATAGTGAGTGCGACGGCGTTCACGGGGTAGGGCTGCGATGACCCCCGAAGACCCAGACAAGGGAGGCTCCCGTGGCCGCACCGGCCCGCACCCCGATCCCGGCCCAGTGGAAACACGGCCGGATCGGCGCCCCGCGCAAACCCCTGGCGGAGACGTCCGCCGAGACCATCGAGTCGATCGAGTCCACCGAGACCGGCGAGATCAGGCTGTACGCGTTCAACGCGGAGGCCGCCGCCACCACGGCACCGCTCACCAGCGAGCCCCCGCTGCCCGCCGCCGAGCCCCTGACCAGCGAGCCCCCGCTCGCCGACACCAGCACCCTGACCAGCGAGTCGGACGCCTACGCGGCGGGGTCGTAGATGACCGGGGCGCGCACGGACGAGCTCTCCCGGCTCGCCGAGCTGCACGGGGTCGCCGTCTCCTACAGCCCCGCCCCCGACCGTACGGTCACCGTCCCCGCCTCCGCCGTCACCGCCGCCCTGCACGCCCTCGGCGTCGACGCCGCCACCCCCGAAGCGGTCCGTGCCGCGCTCGCCGACCGGGAGCGCGGCCTGCGCGAACGCCTGCTGCCGCCGACCGTCGTCCACTGGGCCGGCGACCCCCACGACCCCGCCGCCCTCACCGCCCTGCCGCCCGGCACCCGCCTGCGCGTCGAGACGGAGCAGGGGGAGGAGCGGGAGGAGGAGGTGCCGGGGCCGGACGGGACGGGCGTGCCGGGGCCGGGCGACGCGGGCGCACCAGGGCCGGGACCGCGGCCGGAGGCCGGCGCGGGGCGCGGGCAGGAGTCGTACCCCGCGAGCGCGACCCTCGTCGCCGGGCTCCCGCTCGGCGTCCACCGGATCACCGCCCACGCCCCCGACGGCCGCACCGGCCACGCCCACCTCGTCGTCGCCCCCGACCGGCTGCCCGCGCCGCCCGGACGCTCGTACGGACTCCTCGTCCAGCTGTACTCGCTGCTCTCCCGCCGCTCCTGGGGCATGGGCGACCTCGGGGACCTCGCCGAGCTGGCGGGCTGGGCCGGAAGGGTCGCCGGAGCCGGGTTCGTGCAGGTCAACCCGCTGCACTCGGCGGTGCCCGGCGCGCCCACCGACCCCTCGCCGTACCGGCCGTCCTCCCGGCGCTTCCCCGACCCCGTGCACCTTCGCGTCGAGGACGTCCCCGAGTACGCGTACGTCGAGGACCGCGAGCGGCTCGCCGGGCTCCTGGAACGCGCCGCCCGGCTGCGCGCCGCCGTACTCGACAAGGGCGCCCTCATCGACCGCGACGCGGTGTGGGAACTCAAGCGCGAGGCACTGGAGACGGTCCTCGCCGTCCCCCTCGGCCCCGGCCGGCAAGCCGCGTACGACGCCTTCCGCGCCGCCCACGGACAGGCCCTCGACGACCACGCCACCTACTGCGCCCTCGCCGAGTCGTACGGCCCCGACTGGACCACCTGGCCCGGCGGCCTGCGCGACCCCCGCTCCGGGGCGACCGCTCGCGCCCGCGCCGAACACGCCGACCGCGTCGCGTTCCACACCCGCCTCGCCTGGCTCACCGACGGGCAGCTGCGGGCCGCGCAGCGCGCCGCGCGGGAGGCCGGGATGCCGGTCGGGATCGTGCACGACCTCGCCGTCGGCGTGCACCCCACCGGCGCCGACGCCTGGGCCCAGCAGGACGTCTTCGCCGCCGGTATGACCGTCGGCGCGCCCCCGGACGCCTTCAACGCGCGCGGCCAGGACTGGGGCCTGCCGCCCTGGCGCCCCGACCGCCTCGCCGCCTGCGGCTACGCCCCCTACCGCGACCTCCTGCGCGCCCTGTTCCGCTACGCGGGCGCCCTGCGCATCGACCACGTCATGGGCCTGTTCCGGCTCTGGTGGATCCCCGAGGGCAGCCCGCCCACCGAGGGCACGTACGTCCATTACGACGCCGAGGCCATGCTCGCCGTCCTCGCCCTGGAGGCCGGGCGCGCCGGGGCCGTCGTCATCGGCGAGGACCTCGGCACCGTGGCCCCCGGCGTCCGCGAGACCCTGCAGCGGCGCGGCGTCCTCGGCACCTCCGTGCTCTGGTTCGAACGCGACTGGACCGGCGACGGCCGCCCGCTGCCCCCCGAACGCTGGCGCGCCGACTGCCTGGCCACCGCCACCACCCACGACCTGCCGCCCACCGCCGCCCGCCTCACCGGCGACCACGTCGAGCTGCGCGACCGGCTCGGGCTGCTCACCCGGCCCGCCGCCGAGGAACGCGCCGAGGCCGTCGCCGACGCCGCCGAATGGCTCGCCCTGCTGGGCAGCCTCGGGCTGGTGGACAGTACGGCGACCGGGCCGCCCGGCACCGACGAGGAGGCGGAGGTGCGCGCCGTCCACCGGTTCCTGCTGCGCACCCCGGCCCGGCTGATCGGGGTCTGGCTCCCGGACGGGGTGGGCGACCGCCGCCCGCAGAATCTGCCGGGCACTTGGGACGAATACCCCAACTGGCGGTTGCCGATCGCGGACCGTTCGGGCAGGGCGGTGCCGCTGGAGGAACTGACGGCCGCTCCGCGCCTGCGCGCGCTCCTGGAGGTGTTCGCCCAGCTCAGGGGAGGGTGAGGAGCCGCTACGGTACCCCGCGCGCGCGTCCTTCCGGGTGATTCGCTAACTTGAGATCGTGGACAAGAAGAACGCCCTGCGCGCCGGCACCCTGGGCGCCGGTACGACGCTGATGATGCTGCTCATGTCGTCCCCTGCGCTCGCGCTGATCCGCGACGACGGCGACGACCCCGGTCCGGGCCTCAGCGTCGTCCAGACGCTGGGTCTGTACGTCCTGCTCCCGCTGGTCATCTTCGGGATCATCGCCGGTCTGGTGATGGTGCTGGACAAGTCCCGCGCCAAGGGCAAGACCACCTCGTCCAACATCAACGTCAAGCCCGACGCCCAGGCCAAGGCCTGATCGCCGGAACAACGGTTTCCACGCCGGGGGCGCCTGTCCTCCCGCCGGTACGTGCGTGTCGCGTACGCGGGTGAGGTCGGCGCCCTCGGCGTTTTCGCTGGTGGGGGCCGGGGCCGGGGCCGGGGCCGGGGTCGGGGTTAGGGGTGCGGCGCGGTGAGGTACCGCTGCACGGTCGGGGCCAGCCACACCACCAGCTCCTCCCTGGTCAACGCCTGTGTCGCCGGCATGCGGAGGATGTAGCGGGTCAGGGCGAGGCCGAGAAGCTGGGCGGCGCACAGGGCCGCGCGCGCCGGGACCTGCTCGGGGTCGGGACACACCTGCCGGGCCACGGGCAGCAGCTGCTCCCGGAAGATGTCCCGTATCCGCTCGGCCCCGGCCTGATGGGCGACGCCGACCCGGAGCACGGCCCGCAGCTGATCGTTCCCCTCCCACAGGTCCAGGAAGTGCCCGACGAGGGCCCGGCCGACCTCCTCGCGGGGCACCGGCGTGAGGTCGGGGAAGCGCAGATCGACCTCGATGGCGGCGGCGAACAGGGCGTCCTTGCTGCCGAAGTAGCGCATCACCATCGACGGGTCGATCCGTGCGTCCTTGGCGATGGCGCGGATGGTGGCCCGGTCGTAGCCGTCGGCGGCGAAGCGTTCGCGGGCGGCGGTGAGGATGGCGGCGCGGGTGGTGTCGGAGCGGCGGGGTGGGGTGGGCGGTGCCGGTGACGGCGGAGCCGATGGGGTGGGCGCCGGGGTCGGTGGGGTCGGTGGGGTCGGTGGGGTCGGTGGGGTCGGTGGGGTCGGTGGGGGATTTTCGGTCATGTCAACGATCGTAGGCCCACATGTGTAGGCCAACAAGTGTTGACCACCCGATCGGGTGGGGATTACCGTTGTCAACGAGCGTTGGCCAACTGGTGTTGGCTTTGCTGGCAAGCGTTGGCCGCGACGAGTTGCCAGCCGCGACGAGTGTTGGCAAACGCTCGTTGACCTACAGCTGTTAACCCACAGCTGTTAACCCACGGCTGTTGGCCCACAAACGTTGACCCACGGGCGTTGGCACCCGCAGGAGGCCACCATGACCCACACCGACACCGACACCGACACCAGCACCGGCACTGACACCGGCACCCTCCCCACCCCCGCGCAAGTGATCGTCGTCGGCTCCGGCCCCACCGGCCTGCTCCTCGCCGGTGATCTCGCCACCGCCGGCATCCCGGTCACAGTGCTGGAGAAGCGCCCCCGGAAGATCAGCAACCTCTCCCGCGCCTTCGTCCTGCACGCCCGTACTCTCGAACAGCTCGACGCCCGCGGACTCGCCGACGAGCTGGAGGCCACCGGCCGCACCCTCGACCGGCTCCGCCTCTTCGGCCGCCTCACCATCGACCTCACCGACCTCCCCTCCCGCTTCAGCCACCTCCTCGTCATCCCGCAGTACGAGGTCGAGAAGGCGCTGACACGGCGGGCCGTCGAGGCGGGGGCCGAGTTCCGGTACGACACCGAGCTGACCGGGCTCGCCCAGGACGCGGACGGGGTGACGGTCGAGGCGCGTGGCCCGCAAGGCCGTACGGACACCCTGCGGGCCGCGTACGTCGTCGGCGCGGACGGCATGCGCAGCGCGGTGCGTGACGCGGTCGGGCTGCCGTTTCCGGGGAAGTCGGTGATCAGGTCCGTCGTGCTGGCCGACGTGAAGCTCGCCGAACAGCCGGAGGGGCTGCTCACGGTCAACGCGGTGGGCGACGCGTTCGCGTTCCTCGCGCCGTTCGGGGACGGGTACCACCGGATGATCGGCTGGCACCGCGGCCGCGACGTGGCCGACACCGAGCCGCTGGACCTGGCCGAGATCAAGGAGGTCACCCGGCTCGCGCTCGGCCGTGACTACGGGATGCACGACGCCCGTTGGATGTCCCGCTTCCACAGCGACGAGCGGCAGGCGCCGGCGTACCGGGTCGGGCGGGTGTTCCTCGCCGGGGACGCGGCGCATGTGCACACCCCGGCCGGCGGGCAGGGCATGAACACCGGCCTCCAGGACGCGGCCAACCTCAGCTGGAAGCTGGCCGCGGTGCTCGCCGGGCACGCGGACCCGGCCCTGCTCGACACCTACCAGGCCGAACGGCACCCCGTCGGCACGTCGGTGCTGCGCAGCAGCGGCGGGCTCGTGCGGCTGGCCATGGTCAAGCACCCCTGGAGCCGGGCCGCCCGCGCCGCGCTCACCGGGCTCCTGAACACCACCGGCCCCGTCCGCCGCAAGGTCACCGCCCAGATCACCGGCATCGGCTACCGCTACCCCGCGCCCCGCGGCGCCCACCCGCTCACCGGCACCCGCGTCCCCGACCTCCGCCTCGCCGGCGGCACCCGCCTCTACGAGGCCCTGCGCGGCGGCCGTTTCGTGCTGATCACCCCGGCCGACGAGCCCCCGGCCCCGGCTCGCTCCGACCGCCTGACCACGGCCCACTGGTCGAGCCCCTGCCGCACCACCCTTTTGGTCCGACCCGACGGCTACGCGGCCTGGGCCACGGACACGCCCCCCACCCCGTCCACCCTCGAAGCCACCCTGACCGCGTACCTGGGCGGCACGACCCCGACCGCGGCCCTGACCCCGACTCAGACGGCCCGGACCCGCTGATCCTCGGGCTTTCCCCGAGTTCCCCGAGCGCGGTCAGTCTGCGGTGAACTCGTATTGCAGCTCGTAGAGATGACCGGCCTTGACCATGACGGTGGCTTCGATGGGGCGATCGCCGTCGCCGTAGACCACGCGCAGGGTCCGGAGGACCGGGAGGTCGCTGGGCAGACGCAGCGCCTGGTACTGCTCCTGCGTGGGTACCCTCGCGGAGACGCGGTCCACGCTTCGACGCGGTGGGAAGCCGAGTTCTGCGAGCAAGGTGGGCGTACCGCCCCTGATCTTCCGCCTTTCCGTGAGTGCGGTTCCCTGGGCGATGGCCATGGGGTAGTAGGACTTGACCAGTTCGACGGGTTCGCCATCGAGGGAGAGAACCTGGTGCCGTAGCAAGGCCGTCCCGTCAGCGGCGATACCCAGGGCCGCCGAGACATCCGCAGGAGGACGCGCCTCGGTTACGTCGAGCAGGGTGCTGTGAGCCTGAGAGCCCGGTTTTGGGGTCTCCGTCAGCCAGCGGTACGGCTTGCCGGGCTCGGCCGGAGCCATGGTGGCGGCCGGCCGGATGGTCCGCTGACGGTGTTCGCGGACCGTGACCGCCGCACCGGCACGCCCGACCACGAGCCGCTCGTCCTTGAGCAGTTGAACGGCCTTCTGGATGGTGGCATTCGAGGCGTCGAAACGGGCCTTGAGCTGGACGGTCGAGGGTAGGCTCGCGCCCGGCGCCAGATCGCCGCTCATGATCTCGTCGCGGAGGTCGGCGGCGATCCGCTCGTGCAAGGATCGCCGGTCGCCGGCGCTGGAGCTGATGTCGGTGGTGGGCACGGTCATCCGATCCGCATCTCGTAGCGCAGTCGCTGCCGGTGAGCCGGCATGACCATCAGGTCGACCTGGATGGGCCGGTCGTCGCCGTCGAAGGTGACCCTGTTCAGTTCGAGGACCGGCTCGTCCGGTGGGAGGCACAGGGTGTCGCGCTCCTCCGGGCCGGGCAGCCGGGCGGTCACGTCCTCCCGGACGCGCGCGCCGACGTGACCGAGCCCGGCGAGAAGGGTCACGGCCCCGCCGCGGATCTTTCCCGTCCCGGCGAGAGGAGTTCCCCGCGCGATGTCGGCGGGGTAGTACGTGTCCGTCAACTCGCACGGTACGCCGCCCAGTTCGATGACCCGGCGCCGTACGACGACGACCTCTCCGGTGGCCACCCCGAGCAGGGCGGCGACGTCCCGAGGAGCGGGCACCTCCCCGGCCCGCACGATCCGCTGACTTCCCTTGCCCCCGCGCGCCGCGGCCTCGGCCGCCCACGCATCGGTCTGCCCCCGCTCCCGTGGTGTCAGGTACGGCATCGAGCTACTGACCCACGTGCTGTCGCTCAAGGCATCCTCCAAGGCGCCCTCCGCTCACTCGCCATCGCCGCCACCGTAGACGCCCCGCCGCGGGCAGTCCCCACACCGAGCCGACGCAGTGACCGCACGGGAGCCGGCCGCAGTTCCGGCGGGGGGCGATGTCTAGACTCCCGGCATGGCGTTTCTGAGCACTCCGCACCACTGCTTCCTCTGACCGGAGGTCGGTGAGGGCGGTGCCGTAGGGCATCGCCCTCCTCGGTGTGCCCGGTGGGTGTGAACCGCGGGCACCGTTCCCCTCCCCGCCCGGTCCGCCAGGAGTGCCCATGCCGTATCCGCCTGCCCTCACGCCCTTCCTCGACCTGCTGCGCTGCCCCGCCTGCCGCGCGCCCCGACTCCGCCCCGCCCCCGGCGCCCTGCGCTGCCCGGCCGGGCACGCCTTCGACATCGCCCGGCCCGGCTACGTCGGCCTCCTCACCGGCGCCCGCGCCACCAGCGGCGACGACGCGCCCATGGTCCGCGCCAGGGAACGCTTCCTGGCCACCGGCGCCTACGCGCCCCTGCGGCGGGCCGTGGCCCGGCTGGCCGCCGCCGGCCGGCCGGAGCGGGCCACGGTCGTGGACGCGGGCTGCGGCACCGGCTACTACCTCGCCGGTGTCCTCGACCGGCTGCCCGGCGCCCGCGGCCTCGGCCTGGACTCCTCCGCCCGCGCCCTGCGCGCGGCGGCGCGGGCCCACGACCGGGCCGCCGCCGTGAGCTGGGACGTCTTCCGGCCGTTCCCGCTGGCCGACGGCGCCGCCGATGTCGTCCTGGACGTGTTCGCCCCGCGCAACCCGGCCGAGTTCCACCGGGTGCTGCGCCCGCGCGGCCGGCTGGTCGTCGTCCGCCCCACCCCCGCGCACCTCGCCGAACTGCGCGAGCGGCTGCCCGGCATGGTCGCCGTCGACCCGGACAAGGAGCGGCGGCTGTACCGCGCGCTGGACCCCTTCTTCGAGGCCGCCGGCACCGAAGAGGTCGAGTACCGGCCGGCTCTGCGCGCGGCACAGGCCCTCGACCTGGTCGCGATGACCCCGAGCGCCCGCCATGTGGAGCCCGCGGGGGCGGCCGGGTGGGTCACCGTCTCCGCTCTGGCCGGCGTCTACCGGCGCCGGGACCGGCCGGTCATGCCCGGCGGACCTTGTACAGGAAGCACCCGTACTCCACCGCCCGCACCTGGACGAACGCCACCTCCGGGTCGCTGAGGGCCCGTGCGAGGGCCGACGGGAAGTCCTCGCTCACCAGTTCCCCGCCGAGGATGTGCCCCTGTGCCGCGTAGCGGCGCAGGACGCGGTGGGCGTTGGTGAAGGGCAGCTCCGGGCCGGCCGGACCGGAGCAGCCGTCCGCGTGGACGAAGACCGGGCCCTGCTCGTCGTAGGCGCCGGGGCGGGCGCCGGTCCCGGCCGCCCAGCGGCGCAAAGGGGCGTACGAGACCAGGGCGATGTGCTCCCCGCGTGCGCTGCGGCGCAGACAGCAGCGCAGCGGGGCGCCGCCCTCCGGGTCGGGGTAGGGGGCCGCCGGGTCGCCCGCGTCGTCCTCGGTGAGCAGGGCGGTGCGAACGGCGGCGGGAATCGGGCACACGGTGTAGGTCGTCATGAGTCCACCTTCCGGCGGCGCGGCCCACGTCACCGGCGGGAAACGGACATCGCGTTTCCGCCGGACGGCATGGAAGGATGGCGCAACCACACATAAACGAGGAGATGACCGCGTGCCTGGCACAAACCTGACTCGCGAAGAGGCGCAGCAGCGGGCTGAGCTGCTCAACGTTGACTCGTACGAGATCGATCTCGACCTCTCCGGCGCGCAGGAGGGCGGTACCTACCGGTCCGTGACCACGGTGCGCTTCGACGTCGCCCGCGGTGGGGCGGAGTCCTTCATCGACCTGGTGGCCCCGGCCGTCCACGAGGTCGTGCTCAACGGCGACCGGCTGGAGCCGGCCGAGGTGTTCGCGGACTCGCGGATCACGCTGCCGGGTCTGCTGGAGGGCCGTAACGTCCTGCGGGTCGTGGCCGACTGCGCGTACACCAACACCGGTGAGGGCCTGCACCGGTTCGTCGACCCGGTCGACGAGCAGGCCTACCTGTACACCCAGTTCGAGGTTCCGGACGCCCGCCGCGTCTTCGCCTCCTTCGAGCAGCCGGACCTGAAGGCCACCTTCCAGTTCACCGTGAAGGCCCCCGAGGGCTGGACGGTCGTGTCGAATTCGCCGACGCCCGAGCCGGTCGGCAACGTCTGGACGTTCGCGCCGACCCCGCGCATCTCGACGTACATCACCGCGCTGATCGCCGGCCCGTACCACTCGGTGCACAGCGCCTACGAGAAGGACGGCCAGAGCGTGCCGCTCGGCATCTACTGCCGGCCCTCGCTCGCCGAGTTCCTCGACTCGGACGCGATCTTCGAGGTCACCCGGCAGGGCTTCGACTGGTTCCAGGAGAAGTTCGACTACGCGTACCCCTTCGAGAAGTACGACCAGCTGTTCGTGCCCGAGTTCAACGCGGGCGCCATGGAGAACGCCGGCGCGGTCACCATCCGCGACCAGTACGTCTTCCGGTCCAAGGTGACCGACGCGGCGTACGAGGTGCGGGCCGAGACGATCCTGCACGAGCTGGCCCACATGTGGTTCGGCGACCTGGTCACCATGGAGTGGTGGAACGACCTGTGGCTGAACGAGTCGTTCGCCACCTACACCTCCATCGCCTGCCAGGCCGCCGCCCCCGGCTCGCGCTGGCCGCACTCGTGGACCACGTTCGCCAACTCCATGAAGACCTGGGCGTACCGGCAGGACCAGCTGCCCTCCACGCACCCGATCATGGCGGACATCCGCGACCTGGACGACGTCCTCGTCAACTTCGACGGCATCACGTACGCCAAGGGCGCCTCCGTCCTCAAGCAGCTGGTGGCCTATGTCGGCGAGGACGAGTTCTTCAAGGGCGTGCAGGCGTACTTCAAGCGGCACGCGTTCGGCAACACGCGCCTGTCCGACCTGCTGGGCGCCCTGGAGGAGACCTCCGGCCGCGACCTGAAGACCTGGTCGAAGAAGTGGCTGGAAACCGCCGGGATCAACGTCCTGCGGCCCGAGGTCGAGACGGACGGGGACGGGGTCATCACGTCCTTCGCCGTACGCCAGGAGGCCCCCGCGCTGCCCGCCGGTGCCCAGGGCGAGCCGACCCTGCGCCCGCACCGCATCGCGATCGGCCTGTACGACCTCGACGCGGCCGGCAAGCTGGTGCGCACCGACCGGATCGAGCTGGACGTGGACGGCGAGCTGACCGCCGTACCGCAGCTGGCCGGCCGGACCCGCCCGGCCGTGATCCTGCTCAACGACGACGACCTGTCGTACGCCAAGGTCCGCCTGGACGAGCACTCCCTCGCGGTCGTCACCGAGCACCTCGGCGACTTCGAGGCGTCCCTGCCGCGCGCCCTGTGCTGGGCCTCGGCCTGGGACATGACGCGGGACGCCGAGCTGGCCACCCGCGACTACCTCTCGCTGGTGCTCTCCGGCATCGGCAAGGAGTCCGACATCGGCGTCGTGCAGTCGCTGCACCGCCAGGTGAAGCTGGCCCTCGACCTGTACGCCGACCCGGCCGCCCGCGAGTCCCTGCTCACCCGCTGGACCGACGCCACGCTCGCGCACCTGCGCAGCTCCGAGGCGGGCAGCGACCACCAGCTGGCGTGGGCGCGGGCCTTCGCGGCGACCGCGCGCACGCCCGAGCAGCTGGACCTCCTGGAGGCCCTGCTGGACGGCACCCAGACCATCGAGGGCCTGACCGTGGACACCGAGCTGCGCTGGGCGTTCGTGGAGCGGCTCGCCGCGGTCGGCCGGTACGACGAGGCGGAGATCGCCGGCGAGTACGAGCGGGACAAGACCGCCGCCGGTGAGCGGCACGCGGCCACCGCCCGCGCGGCCCGGCCGACCGAGGAGGCGAAGGCGGAGGCCTGGTCCTCGGTGGTCGACTCCGACAAGCTGCCGAACGCCGTGCAGGAGGCCGTGATCGGCGGCTTCGTGCAGACGGACCAGCGCGAGCTGCTGGCGCCGTACGCGGAGCGGTACTTCGAGATCGTCAAGGACGCCTGGGACTCCCGGTCGCACGAGATCGCCCAGCAGATCGCCATCGGTCTGTACCCGTCCCTCCAGGTCAGCCCCGAAACCCTGGAGCGGACGGACGCCTGGCTGGCCTCGGCCGAGCCCTCCGCGGCCCTGCGCCGCCTGGTCTCCGAGTCCCGCGCGGGCATCGAGCGGGCGCTGAAGGCTCAGGCCGCGGACGGCGCGGCCCAGTAGCACCGGACACGGGGAAGGGGGGGCCGGGGAAAAGTCAGGGGACCCTTCGTATTCCCTGGGTCCGGGGGAAAACTCCCCCCCCCCCCCCTCCCCTAGCCTCACCGCGTTCCGCGGGGTGCCCTTT
>NZ_JBWKES010000001.1:0-76925 GCF_056435325.1 Streptomyces sp. NPDC043952 | reverse complement strand
TGCGTCCTTTCCCCCTTTGTTTTCGGGTCCCCGTGGGGGCCTGGGGGGGTCGGGGAGGTCGCGGGCCGCGGACGGCCCGACCCGGGAACACGGGCGGGGGGGGGGGGCCCCCCGCCCCCCCCCCGCCCCCCCCTTCGCATGCCCTGGGTCAGGCGGACAGCTCCGCCGCCACCAGCTCCGCGAGCTGCACCGCGTTCAGCGCGGCGCCCTTGCGGAGGTTGTCGTTGGAGACGAACAGCGCGAGGCCGTTGTCCACCGTCTCGTCGCCGCGGATCCGGCCGACGTACGACGGGTCCTGGCCGGCCGCCTGGAGCGGGGTCGGGATGTCGGAGAGGGCGACGCCCGGAGCCTTCGCGAGCAGCTCGGTGGCGCGCTCCGGGGAGATCGGGCGGGCGAACCGGGCGTTGATCTGGAGGGAGTGGCCGGAGAAGACCGGGACGCGCACGCAGGTGCCGGAGACCTTCAGACCGGGGATCTCCAGGATCTTGCGGGACTCGTTGCGCAGCTTCTGCTCCTCGTCGGTCTCGTGCAGACCGTCGTCCACGATCGAGCCGGCCAGCGGGAGCACGTTGAAGGCGATGGGGCGCTTGTAGACCGCGGGCTCGGGGAAGTCGACCGCCGCGCCGTCGTGGGTGAGCTTGTCGGCCTCGGCGGCGACCTTCTGCACCTGGCCGTGCAGCTCCGCCACGCCCGCGAGCCCGGACCCGGACACCGCCTGGTACGTCGCGACGACCAGCGCCTCCAGCCCCGCCTCCTCGTGCAGCGGCTTGAGGACCGGCATCGCGGCCATGGTGGTGCAGTTCGGGTTGGCGATGATGCCCTTGGGGCGGTCGGCGATCGCGTGCGGGTTCACCTCGGCGACGACCAGCGGCACCTCGGGGTCCCGGCGCCACGCCGAGGAGTTGTCGATCACCACGGCGCCCTGCGAGGCGACCTTTTCGGCCAGTGCCCTGGAGGTCGCGCCGCCCGCGGAGAAGAGGACGATGTCGAGGCCGGAGTAGTCGGCGGTCGCCGCGTCCTCCACGGTCACGCCGTCCAGCACCGTCCCGGCCGAGCGGGCCGAGGCGAACAGGCGCAGCTGCGTGACCGGGAAGTCGCGCTCCGCGAGGATCCTGCGCATGACCGTGCCGACCTGACCGGTGGCTCCGACGATTCCGACCCTCACGACGACTCCCTCTGTCCGATTTCTGCCGTGCCCCAGGGATGACCGGGGCGTTTCCATGATGCGGCCGACCCCGGTCCACCTGTCCAATTCTTTGCGACATGTGCCCGAGGAGTGGGACACCACCGGCCGCGGGGACGGTTCCGGGATCCCCGGCGTCCCCTCGGCCGCCCCTGCCCATAGGGGTCGCGCTCATACGACGATGTGACGTATACCTCTGCCGGTCGCGTGCCGTGCGCCTCTGCCGGTCGCGTGCCGTGCGCCTCCGCCGGTCGCGTGACGTGCGCCTCCGCCGACCGCCGTACGGGCCCGCCCATGGACCCGGCCCACGTACCCCGGTAATTGATCGGCAGGCGACCGGTCCCGGACGGTGCGCGGACGAGTCGGTGGCCGGGCCGGGCGCCGCAGATCCACGTACGGTGATCGGCGCCGCGTGTTGCCGTGCCGTTCGCATGGATGCCATCCCCGTTGCCAAAAGTCCTTGGCAAGCGGGGCGTTCGCGTCCGTGACGGCCCGCGGCCACTGCCGACGCGTTCGCACTCGGGGAGATCGCACCATGTCGCGCCTACGCTCTGCCGCCGCCTCCGTCGCCTCCGCCGCGGGGATCGACCGCCGTACCCTCCTCACCGCCGCCGGAGCGGTCTCGCTCGCCGCGGGCGTCGGCTACGCCCTGCGCCCCACCGACAGCGAGGCCGCCACCACCGCCACCGGGCAGGCCCCGGTCGCCCAGTCCCGCCTGGCCACCGCCGCCCCGCTCGCCCCCTACCGCAGGGGCACCACCCTCGCCACCGTCTCCACCCCGCACGGCTCCGGCTACCGGCGCCTCGCCGACGGCCCCGGCTGGCCGCGCGTCATCCGCACCGAGCTGGCCAGGCCCAAGGTGGGCCGGGACAAGCGCCGCCGGGCCCTGGCCGCGTTCGTGCAGTTCACCGACCTGCACCTGCAGGACGTGCAGCACCCGCTGCGCCTGGAGTACCTGCGCGCCGCCCACCAGGACGTCTGGCGCCCGCACGAGGCGCTCACCGTGCCCGGCGCCGTCTCGCTGGTGGAGCGGGTCAACGCGCTGCGCGGCGCCCCCGTCACCGGCACCCCGCTCCAGTTCGTGATGACCACCGGCGACAACACCGACAACAACGCCCGCTCCGAGCTGGAGTGGTTCATGAAGGTGATGAGCGGCGGCCGGATCACCCCCAACACCGGCGACCCGAGACACTACGAGGGCGTGCAGAACAGCGGGCTGCCCCTGTACTGGCAGCCCGAGTCCACCGCCGGGGACGGCGACAAGGCGCTCGGCTTCCCGCACCTGGAGGGCTTCCTCGCCGCCGCGATCCGCGAGGTGCGCAGCCCCGGCCTGAACCTGCCCTGGTACTCCACCGTCGGCAACCACGACGCCCTCCCGCTCGGCTTGTACGGCGCCCACGGCGACCCCTACCTCGCCGAGGCCGCGATCGGCGGCAAGAAGCTGTACAGCGTGAGCGCCGCCGACGCCAAGAAGCTCCAGGACTCCATCTGGAGCGGCAAGGACCCCAGGGGCACCGCCTACCGCGACTTCCTCAAGTCCCACGCCAGCGGCATGCGTTCGGTCACGCCGGACGAGTCGCGCGCCCTGTACACCCCCGACGAGTACCTCAAGGCACACCTCGACCCGGCCTACCAGGGCCACGGTCCGGTGGGCCACGGCTACTCCTCGGCGAACGTGGACGCGGGCACCCAGTACTACGCCTTCCGGATCGCCGAGGACGTCATCGGCATCAGCCTGGACACCACCGACGCCGGCGGCCACTACCAGGGTTCGGTCGGCACCGCGCAGCTGAAGTGGCTGAACAAGACGCTTCAGGACAACAAGGACTCCTACGCCGTCGTCTTCAGCCACCACACCAGCGACTCGATGGTCAACACCCGCCCCGACCCGGCCCGCCCCGACGAGAAGCGGCACACCGGCGCCGAGCTGGTCACGCTGCTGTCCCGGCACGCCAACGTGCTGGCCTGGGTCAACGGGCACAAGCACGAGAACGAGATCACTCCGCACCGCAACGGCGCGGGCCGCTCCTTCTGGGAGATCTCCACCGCCTCGCACATCGACCACCCGCACCTGGCCCGCATCATCGAGCTGGTCGACAACAAGGACGGCACGATCTCCCTGTTCACCACCCTGATCGAGTCCGCCGCCCCGGCCCGCACCGACTTCACCGACCTCTCCCAGACCGGACTCGCCTCCCTCTACCGGGAGTTGGCCTTCAACGCCCCCGGCGCGAAGACGAACCTGGCGGGCGCCCTCGCCGACCGCAACGCGGAACTGGTGCTCCAGAAGGGCTGACATCCGCCGCTCGCCGCTCCAGAAGGGCCGGTATCCGCGCCGGGCCCACGTCCGGGACAGGCCGTACGGGTATCGTCCCCCGACCACACACCACCGGTTGGGGGAAGCCATGCCGCTCCGCACGGCCCTGACGGGCGCCGCCCTGCTGCTGACGGCGGCTCTGGCGACGGCCTTCACGACCCCGGCGGCCCCGGCCCACGCCCCGGCCCACGCCGCGACCCTCGCCGCCGTCGAGGCGGCGGTGCGCTCGGGCGTCCCCGGCGCGACCGTCACCGTCCAGGACGCCCGCGGCACCTGGTCCGCCGCCGCCGGGACCGGCGACCTGCGCACCAACAGGCCCCGTTCACCGGACGACCGTTACCGCGTCGGCAGCCTCACCAAGACCTTCGTCGCCACCGTCCTGCTCCAGCTCGCGGCGGGGTGCCGGCTGTCCCTGGACGACACCGTGGACAGCTGGCTGCCGGGTCTCGTCGCGGGCCACGGGAACGACGGGCGCCGGATCACCCTGCGCCAGCTCCTCGATCACACCAGCGGCATCCCCAGTTACACCGCCGACCCGGACTTCCGCGCCCGGTACCTCACCGAGGAGGGCTTCCAAAAGCACCGCTACGACACGCTCACCCCGCGCCGGCTGGTGGCCGTCGCCCTGCGCCACGCGCCCGACTTCGCGCCGGGTGCCTCCTGGCGGTACTCCAACACGAACTACGTGATCGCCGGGATGGTCATCGAGAAGGCGACGGGACGGTCGTACGCCACCGAGATCACCCGCCGCCTCATCGATCCGCTGCGGCTGACCGCAACTTCCGTACCGACTACGGAGGTCGATGTCCCGCGGCCCGCCGGCCGGGCCTACTCGACGTTCGGCGACGCGACGGGGAAGCCGTACGACGTCACGGAGCTCAACCCCTCCCTCGCCGCCGCCTCCGGCGCGATGATCTCCGACTCGGCCGACCTGGACCGCTTCTACGCCGCCCTGCTCGGCGGCCGGCTGCTGCCCGCCCGCGAACTGGCCGAGATGAAGACCACCGTGGCGGTCGGCACCGCCCCGGACGTCCGCTACGGCCTCGGGCTCATGGACCGGAGACTGTCCTGCGGCGTCCACGTCTGGACCCACACCGGCGACATCCAGGGCTCCACCTCGGTCGCCGCCTCCACCCCCGACGGCCGCCACACGCTGGCACTGAACTTCAACGGCGACTGGGCGGGACACACGGACGCGATCCTGGAGGCCGAGTACTGCGGGCGCTAGCCGGGCGCCCGCCCGCGTGCCCCTTCGTGCCGGGTCGCGCTTGAGCAGCGCGGTCGGCTCCAAGGGCGAACTACCGGGGCAGGACCATCACATACGCGGCGGGCTCGCGGTCGTCCGCCGCCATCAGGGCCGTACGGACCACCGCCGCCTGCTGCTCCATCGCGTCCCTGAGCTTCCTCGGGGTCAGGTGCACGACCGTGATGCCCAGCCGCTCCAGGTGCTCCCGCTTGCGGGCGTGGTGCGACCACTGCGCGTCCTCGTCCGGCCCGCCCTCCGGCCGCCCGTGCCGCGTCCGGGTGTCCAGCTCGACCGCGACGGCCTGGTCCGGCCAGTACGCGTCCAGGGCGCCGAGGCGGGGGCCGCCGGGCAGCCGCAGATCGACGTTCCACAGCGGTTCCGGCAGCCCGTACGCGCGGACCATCCGGTACAGCCGGCCCTCCGCGATCGCGCGGCCCTCCGCCACCAGCGAGTCCACCGCGTCCACCACATGCGGCAGACTCAGCAGCTCGGCACGTGTCAACTCCCGGACGACAGCGGCCGGTTCGCAGTGTCCGCCGCGCACCGCCTCGGTCAGCAGCCGCCGCACCTTTGCCCCGTCCCGCAGCCCGGCCACCGCGTCCGCCAGCGCCCGCGGCACCGGCGCCACCGGCAGTCCGGTCACCGTGACGGGGGCCGGCAGGTCGGCGGTGCGCAGGACGCGGACGTAGCCGGTGGAGCGCAGCCGGCGCTGCCGGGGCACCAGCACGTCGATGTGCTCCAGGTCCGCCGGCGGCGTCTGTGCGAACCCGTGCAGGGCGAGTGCCGCGAGGCCGGTGAGCACCGCGCCGGGGTAGGGCGGGCGGTGCGCGTGCCGCCCGGTCGGCTGCGCCGGGACGCCCGGCGCGGGCTCGCGGGCCGCGTACCGCAGGGCGCCGTGCAGCCGCTCCTCGTCCGTCGGCGGTCCGGGGTGCAACAAGTAGACGTGCGGCAGCAGTTGGGACCAGGGCCCGCCCGGACGGCAGCGTCCGGACAGTTCGGCCGCGGTCACCCCGTGGGCGCGCAGCTGGGCCGTGGTCCGGACCCGCTGCTGGGGCTCGGCGAGCGGGCCGAGGGGACCGAGGGAGCGGGGGGAGAGCGGTGCATTGTGCGTCATGCCCTTCCGATGCCCACCCCTGATCCCCCCGGTAACCGCTGTTACACGGTCGTCGAGGAATGCGGACAAGGTAGTACTAAAGGTCAGGTGTTCGGATGCCGAGAGGACACCGGAAACCCCTGGTCCGCTCGGGTGCGGACCAGGGGTTACGGCCTCGCGCGTACGGGTCCCGTAACGGTCACCGGCCGCCAAAGCTCAGGCCAAAGAACAGGTCAAAGATCAGGTCGAAGCTCGGGGGCCGGGGTTCACCCGGCCTGCCCGTCGCACTCCTGCGCGCGCAGGGCCCGCGCCAGGTCGTCCCGCGCCTCCAGCACCAGCCGCCGCAGCGCCGGCGCCGCGTCCTCGTGGCCCGCGAGCCACGCGTCCGTCGCCGCCAGCGTCTCCGGCCGGTCCTGGTACGCCGGGAACAGCCCGCTGACGATGTCCATGCCGATCTGGATCGAACGCTCCCGCCAGACCCGGTCGATGGCCGCGAAGTACTTCTGCGCGTACGGCGCGGTCAGCTCCCGCTGGGACGGCTGGTCGAAGCCCGCGATCGTGGCCTCCACCAGCGCGTTCGACAGCGTGTCGGACTCCACCACCTGCGCCCACGCCTGCGCCTTGACCGCCGCCGACGGACGGGCCGCCAGGCACCGCACCTGGTGGCGCTTGCCGGACGCCGTGTCGTCGCGGGCCAGCTCGGCGGCGATCACGGACTCGTCGGCGACACCATGGGCGGCCAGCGGCTCCAGGAACGCCCAGCGCAGCTCCTGGTCCACCTCCAGGCCCTCGACCGAGGCCGTGCCGTCCAGCAGCTCCTTCAGCAGCGCGAGGTCCGCTTCGGCCGAGGCCACCGAGGCGAAGAAGCGCGCCCAGGCCAGCTGGTGCTCGCTGCCCGCCCCGGCCGCCCGCAGCTCCCGCAGCGCGCCCTCGGCGAGCAGCTCCCCGCCCGTCTTGCGCCAGTCGGGGGCGGCATAGCGGTCCAGCGCGGTGTGGGTCCACGCGTGCAGCATCTGGAGCACGCCGATGTCCGACTCGCGGCTCGCGAACCGCAGCACCAGGGCGATGAAGTCGCGGGCCGGCAGCAGCGCGTCCCGCGTCATGTTCCACAGCGCCGACCAGCACAGGGCGCGCGCCAGCGGGTCGGTCAGCTCGCCCAGGTGCTCCCGGAGCGTGTCCAGCGAGGCCGCGTCGAAGCGGATCTTGCAGTAGGTGAGGTCGTCGTCGTTGACCAGCACCAGGTCCGGGGCCCCGGCACCGGCGAGCTCCGCCACGACCGTGCGCGGGCCCTGCACGTCCGTCTCCACCCGCGCGTACCGCTCAAGGGCGCCGTCCCCGGTCAGCCGGTACAGGCCCACCGCGATCCGGTGCGGGCGCAGCTCCGGGTGCGACGCGGCGGCCTCCTGGAGCACCGCCAGCTCGGCGACGCGGGAGTCCTCGACGAGCACCTGCGGGGTCAGCGCGTTCACCCCGGCCGTCTGGAGCCAGGCCCGCGACCAGGCCGTCATGTCCCGGCCGCTGGTCTCGCCGAGCACCGACAGCAGATCGCCCAGGCGCGTGTTGCCGTACGCGTGCCGCTTGAAGTAGCGGCGGGCGCCCTCCAGGAACGCGTCCTGCCCGGCGTACGCCACCAGCTGCTTGAGCACCGAGGCGCCCTTGGCGTAGGTGATGCCGTCGAAGTTCAGCTTGGCGTCCTGGAGATCGCGGATGTCCGCGGTGACCGGGTGCGTGGACGGCAGCTGGTCCGCGCGGTACGCCCACGCCTTGCGGCGGTTGGCGAAGGTGATCCACGCGTCCTTGAAGCGGGTCGCGCCCACGTTGGCGAACGTGCCCATGAAGTCCGCGAAGGACTCCTTCAGCCACAGGTCGTCCCACCAGGCCATGGTGACCAGGTCGCCGAACCACATGTGCGCCATCTCGTGCAGGATCACATTGGCACGTGCCTCGTACGACGCCTGCGTCACCTTCCCGCGGAAGATGTACTCCTCGCGGAAGGTCACCAGACCCGGATTCTCCATCGCGCCCAGGTTGTACTCCGGCACGAACGCCTGGTCGTACTTGCCGAACGGGTACGGGTAGTCGAAGTTCTCGTGGAAGAAGTCCAGGCCCTGCTTGGTGACCAGGAAGACGTCGTCGGCGTCGAAGTGCGGCGCGAGCCCCTTGCGGCACATCGCGCCCAGCGGGATCTCCAGCGTCGTACCGTCCGCGAACGTGCGCGAGTAGGTGTCCGTCACATAGTGGTACGGCCCCGCCACCACGCAGGTGATGTACGTCGAGATCGGCTTCGTCTCCGCGAACTTCCATACGCCGTCGGTGAGTTCACCGGCGCCGTTGCTCCACGCCGTCCAGCCCTCGGGCGCGCGCACCTCGAAGCGGAAGGGCGCCTTGAGGTCGGGCTGCTCGAAGTTGGCGAACACCCGCCGGGAGTCGGCCGGTTCGTACTGCGTGTAGAGGTAGACCTCGCCGTCCTCGGGGTCCACGAAGCGGTGCAGGCCCTCGCCGGTGCGGGAGTAGGCGCACTGGGCGTCGACCACCAGCTCGTTCTCCGCGGCCAGGTCCTCCAGCGTGATCCGGGCGCCGTCGAAGACCTCGCTCGGGTCCAGGTCCTTGCCGTTGAGCGACACCGCGGTCACGCTCGGCGCGATCAGGTCGGCGAAGCTGGAGGCGCCCGGCTCGTTGCAGCGGAAGCGGATCGTGGTGACCGAGCGGAAGGTGCGCGGCTCGCCGTCCGCGTCGCCGATGGCCGAGCGGAGGTCCAGGGACACGTCGTAGCCGTCGACGGACAGCAGCGCGGCCCGCTCACGGGCCTCCTCGCGGGAAAGGTTCTCACCGGGCACGGCGGCACTCCCTTGTGATCGCGTGATGGGGGCTGAACAGGACCGATCCTGCCATGTGCTCCTGACGGGAAGCACCGGGGAATGCGCTCCGCGAGGGCGTCGTTGATCCCTGAAGAATCACGTTCCGCTGAGGAGAGCCATGTCCGAGACCGCGTCCCCGTCCGGCAAGACCCCCGTCGACTTCTGGTTCGACCCGCTGTGCCCGTGGGCCTGGATGACCTCCCGCTGGGTCCTGGAGGTGGAGAAGCTCCGCGACATCGAGGTCCGCTGGCACGTCATGAGCCTCGCCGTCCTCAACGAGGACAAGCTGGACACGCTGCCCGAGGAGTACCGGGAGATGCTCGCCGTGCGCGCCTGGCAGGGCGTCCGGGTCGTCACCGCCGCCTGGCAGAAGCACGGCCAGGAGGTCGTCGGCCCGCTGTACACCGCGCTCGGCACCCGCATCCACAACAACGGCGAGGGCGCGACCCTGGAGGCCCTCGCCGGTGCCCTCGCCGACGTCGGGCTGCCCGCCGAGCTGATCGACTACGCCGAGCAGGAGGACTTCGAGTTCGACGCCGAGCTGCGCGCCTCCCACAAGGAGGGCATCGACAAGGTCGGCCAGGAGGTCGGCACCCCGGTCATCGCCGTCCCCGGCGACGACGGCGAGCAGATCGCCTTCTTCGGCCCCGTCGTCACCCCCGCCCCCAAGGGCGAACAGGCCGCCCGCCTCTGGGACGGCACCCTGGCGGTCGCCTCGGTACCGGGCTTCTACGAGATCAAGCGGACGCGGACCCAGGGGCCCATTTTCGACTGACCTCCGCGGACGCGGGAGAGCACGGCATCGACCGGACACGGACGCAGGGACCGGACGGATCGCCTCCGCGTGTGCGCAGAGCGCTGTCGTGATCAACGAGGCAGGGCTTCGCGCGTTGCGCGCGTGAGGCCCTGCCTGCCGTACGCGGTCCCCTCGCTCACGTCAGACAGTGCGCCAGCGCCTCCCCCCGCACCCACCGCCCCACCTCCGCCGCCGCGATCCGCGCCCCCTTCTCCGCCACCGCCCGGCTCGCCCCGCCGACATGCGGCGTCAGCAGCACCCGCTCCCCGACCGTCCGCAACCGCGAGTCCGCCGGCAGCGGCTCGTCCGCATACGTGTCCAGCGCCGCCACCGCCACCCGCCCGTCCTCCAGCGCGTCGCACAGCGCCCCCTCGTCCAGCAGCGCCCCCCGCGCCGCGTTCACCACCACCGCCCCCGGCGGCAGCAGCGCCAGCTCCCGCGCCCCGATCAGCCCCCGCGTCTCCCCGGTGAGCCGGGCATGCAGGCTGATCACCCGCGAGCGCCGCAGCAACTCGTCCAGCGACGCCATCCGCAGCCCGTGCATCTCGCCCCGCGCGTACGGGTCGTAGACCATCACCCGCGCCCCGAGCGCCCCCAGCACCCGCGCCACCCGGCTGCCGACCGCGCCGTACCCGATGAGGCCGACGGGCAGGTCCTCCAATTCCAGGCCGCTGTGTTCGTACGTGTAGTACCTCGAACCGGCCCAACACCCCTGCCCGGCGAGGTGGTCATGGGCCTGCGGGATCCGCCGCAGGGCGGCGAGCAGCAGGCCGACGGTGAACTCGGCCGTCGCCGCGGCCTTGCGGCCGGGCGCGCAGCACACCCGGACCCCGTGGGCGCGGGCCGCCGCGAGGTTGACGTTCACCGGGCGGCCCCGGCAGACCGCGACCAGCCGTAACTCCGGGCGGGCGGCGAGGACCCGTTCGGTGACCGGTGCCAGCTGGGTGACGAGGACGTCCGCGCCGGCGAGGGCCGCGATCAGCTCGTCCTCCGCGCCGCTGGCCTCCTCCACCTCGGCCACCGTGCCGAACGGTTTCTGCGGCCAGCCGAGCGTCAACTCCCGCACATCGCAGTGGGCTTGCCTGGCCAGCGCGGCCGTGATCAGCGAGGGGAGCACGAAGCGGTCGCCGGCGGCCAGTACCCGCACACTGGAGGTCATCACAGGGACACAGGTTGTAATGATCGCCTGAGGGCGTCAATCCCTTTTCGTGTGTGGGGAAAGCGGGGAAACTCCGGACGCGCCCCGCACACGACGGAAGGCCCTCCGTGAGTCACGTCCTCACGGAGGGCCTCCCCTCATCCGCCTGCCGCCGTGAAGGGTGAGAAGACGATCACGAGGCAGGACGCTTCAGCGGCGCGCCGGACGCGCCGGGCTCACGGGGCCAGCAGCAGCGCGTTCGTCCGGGACGCGGCGGCCTCGTAACGGCGGGCCACGTCCTGCCAGTTGACGACCTGCCACATGGCCTCGATGAAGTCGACCTTCTGGTTCTTGTACTGGAGGTAGAAGGCGTGCTCCCAGGCGTCGAAGACCAGGATCGGCGTGGCACCCTGGCCGACGTTGCCCTGGTGGTCGTAGACCTGCTCCACGATCAGCCGCCCGCTCAGCGGCTCGTACGCGAGGACGCCCCAGCCGGAGCCCTGCGTGGTGGCCGCGGCCTTGGTCAGCTGGGCCTTGAACCCGGCGAAGGACCCGAAGGACTCCTTGATCGCGTCGGCGAGGCCGCCCACGCCGTCGGCGGCCAGCGGCTCGCCGCCGCCCTCCTTCGGACCGGTCATGTTCTGCCAGTAGATGCTGTGCAGGATGTGCCCGGACAGGTGGAAGGCCAGGTTCTTCTCCAGGCCGTTGATCGAGCCCCAGGACTCCTTGTCCCGCGCCTCGGCCAGCTGCTCCAGCGTGTCGTTGGCGCCCTTCACATAGGCCGCGTGGTGCTTGTCGTGGTGCAGCTCGATGATCTCGGGGCTGATCACGGGGGCCAGCGCGGAGTAGTCGTAGGGCAGCTCGGGCAGCGTGTAGACGGGCATGGGTGATCCCCTCCGGAACCTTATTGCAAACTGCTTGCAACTACACGCTAGCAACAACAGTGCCGGGGCGACAGGAAGGCTCCCCTTAGTGTCGGTACACTCCCGTGGTGATCACTTCCGGCGCTCGCACCACGGTCTTCGACCTCGACGGCACGCTCTGCTTCGACGGACGGACGATCGACGGCAGGATCCGCGCCGCCCTGGAGACCTGTGAGCGCGCCGGCCACCGGCTGGTCTTCGCCTCCGCCCGGCCGGTCCGCGACCTGCTGCCGGTGCTCGGCGGGGCCTTCCCCGGCGCCACGCTGATCGGCGGCAACGGCAGCCTCGTCGCCGTCGGCGGCAAGGTCCGGGCGCGGGCCGCGTTCGAGCCCGGCGACCTCGGAAAGCTGCTGATCGAGGCCGAGCGGTTCCGCGCGGGCTACCTCGCCGACGGGCCGTGGGACTACGCCTACACCGGCCCGGCGGGTCACCCGATCCTCGACCGCGTCGACCAGGGCCGTCTCGCCCGCCGGGTCGATCTCGCGGGCCTTCCCGCGGTGGTGAAGTTCCTCGTGGTGGAGGCGACCGACATGGCGGCCCTCGCCGAGGCCGGCCGGGTGCTCGGCATGACCGTCAACCACCACCTCGACGAAGAGATCGCCGACTTCGCGCCCGGCACCACGAACAAGTGGGAGGCCCTGACCTCCCTGGGCATCGACCGTTACGACGCCTTCGGCAACGACATCAACGATCTCGACCTGCTGCGCCACGCCCGCCACGCGGTCCGGGTCGGTGGCCACCCGGCCCTGGACGGCATCGCCCACATCACCGTCGCCCCCGACCCTCAGGCCGTCGCCGCCGAGATCACCCGGCTGGCCGCGCGGCCGTAGCGGGCGTACGCGTGCCGGCCGGCCGTAACCGTGTCGTGTGCGTGCGGGTCAGCGCCTGGCGCGCACCCGCTGCCAGGCGTAGCCCGCCGCCGCGAGGACGACCGTCATCGCGCCCGAGGAGTACAGCTGGACGCGGGTGTCGGGCTGCCGCGCCATCAGGACGAACACCGCGGCCATGCCCGCCAGCGCCACCCAGGTGAGGTAGGGGAACGCCCACATCCGCACCACCAGCTTCTCCGGCGCCTCGCGCTCGATGCGGCGGCGCAGCAGCAGCTGGGAGACGGCGATGAAGATCCAGACGACCAGGATCACCGCGCCGATCATGTTCAGCAGCCACGGGAAGACGTCGTCGGGCCGCCAGTAGCTCAGCAGCACGCAGAAGAAACCGACCGCGCAGGAGGTGAGCACGCCGATCCGGGGCACCCCGCCGGACACCCTGGCCAGCACCTTCGGGCCCTGGCCGCGCTGGACCAGCGAGTAGGCGATGCGCGAGGAGCCGTAGATGTTGGCGTTCATCGCGGACAGCAGGGCCACGAACACCACGACGTCCATGAGCCGGCCCGCGCCCGGAATACCGAGGTGGTCCAGGGTCGCCACGTAGGGGCCGCGCGCCACGACCTCCGGGTCGTTCCAGGGCACCAGGGTGACGACGACGGCCATGGAGCCGATGTAGAAGACGGCGATCCGCCACATCGCCGTCTTCACCGCGCGCGCCACGCCCCGCACCGGGTCCTCGGACTCCGCCGCCGCGATGGTGACCGTCTCCAGGCCGCCGTAGGCGAAGACCGAGGCGAGCAGGCCGATGACCAGGCCCTGGCCGCCGTGCGGCAGGAAGTGGTCGAGGTGGGCGGTGCCGGGGGAGTCGGTGCCGGGCAGCACCCCGGAGATGGCGAGCACGCCGAGCACCAGGAACAGCGAGATCGCGCCGACCTTGAGCGCGGCGAACCAGAACTCGAACTCGCCGAAGTTCTTCACCGCGGCCAGGTTCGTGCCCAGGAAGACCAGCATGAACAGGGCGACCCACATCCACTGCGGGCTGCCCGGCACCCAGCCCTGCACGATCTTCGCCGCGCCGATGCCCTCCAGGCCGACCGCGGTGCACAGCAGCACCCAGAACGCCCACCCGGCCGCGAACCCGGCCCAGGGCCCGATCGCCCGCTCGGCGTGCGCGGAGAAGGAGCCGGAGGACGGGTAGGCGGCCGACATCTCGCCGAGCATCCGCATGACCAGCATCACCAGCAGCCCGGACAGGGCGTAGGCGATCACGATGGACGGCCCGGCCGCCGCGATGCCCGCGCCGGATCCGACGAACAGGCCCGCGCCGATCACCCCGCCGAGCGCGATCATCGACAGATGGCGCTGCTTGAGGCCGTGGGAGAGGGCGGGATCGTCCGCGAGGCGTGGCGTGTCCGGGCGGATGGTGCTGGGCGGCATGGGCGCGGCTCTCCCGATGCAATAGGCGGGTAAAAACCAACCCAGTCTGGGCGACCTGTCCGTTCACACGGAGCGGCCGCCCAGTATCCGGACACCCGGCATTCGGAGAGTGAGACTCCGGTTACGCCGCCGCGACCGCGTCCGCGGGCGTGGCCACGGGCGTGTAGTGCGAGGCGTCGCCCTCGATGGAGTAGCTCTCCTTGCCCTCGACGCCGACCGGCACATCACCGGCGACGGTCACCCGGTGCAGCCGGCGCGGCAGGCCGTCGTAGTTGTCGATGGCGTAGTGCTGGGTGATCCGGTTGTCGAACAGGACCAGTTCCCGCTCCGCCCAGCGGTGGCGCAGGATGTTCTCGGGCCGGGTCACGTACGCCTGGAGCAGGTCGAGGATCTTGCGGGACTCGCCGGTGGACAGGCCCACGATCCGCTGGGCGAACCCGCCGACGAACAGCCCGCGCTCCCCGGTCAGCGGGTGCACGCGGACCACCGGGTGGGCGGTGCGGTACGTGATCGAGGTGAACTGGGCGCGGTGGGCGGCCTTCTCCGCGTCGATCTCCTCCTCCGGCACGGCGTAGTCGTAATCGTTGGTGTGCTCGGCCCACAGCGTGTCGGCGAAGCGGCGCAGCGGCTCGGGCAGATCCCGGTAGGCCGCGGCCGCGTTGGCGATCAGGGTCTCGCCGCCGTACGGCGGGATGGTGATCGAACGCAGGGTGCTGGCCTGGGGCGGGTTGAGGACGAAGGTGACGTCGGTGTGCCAGTGGTTGGCGCGGCCCCGCTCGCTGTCCACGGGCAGCACGTTCGGGGCGCCCTCGACGGCGCCGACCGTCGGATGGGCGGTGGTGAGGGCACCGAAGTGCCGGGCGAAGGCCTGCTGGCCCGCGTCGTCCAGACCGTCGGCGGCGAAGACCAGCGCCTTGTGGACGTTCAGCGCCTCGCGGATGCCGGTCACCTCCTCCTCGGTGAGCGGCCGGGTGAGGTCGACGCCCGAGACGCGGGCGCCGATGCGCGCGGTGACCTTGGTGATCTCCAGGGACATGGGGTGGTCCTTTCCGAAGGGGTGGTGCCGGGTCCGCAGGGGGGTGTCAGGCGAAGGCGGGGGTTCAGGCGAAGGCGGGGGAGAGGTACTGGTTGGCGGGGCGTGGCAGGCCGTAGCGCTCGCGCAGGGTGCGCCGGGGGCCGTACTCGGTGCGGAACAGGCCGCGGGCGCGCAGGATCGGTACGACGTGGTCCACGAAGGCGTCCAGGCCCGAGGGCAGCACGGGCGGCATGATGTTGAAGCCGTCGGCCGCGCCGCGTGTGAACCAGGTCTCGATGCGGTCGGCGACCTGCTCGGGCGTCCCGGCGAAGGTCTGGTGCCCGCGCCCGCCGCCGAGCCGGCCGATCAGCTGCCGCACGGTGAGCCGCTCGCGCCGGGCCAGCTCCACCACCAGCGCGTACCGGCTCCTGGCGCCCTCCACGGCGGACTCGGGCGGCAGATCCGCGGGCAGCCGCTTGTCCAGCTCCAGGGAGCCGGGCGCGAGTTGCAGCAGCCCCTCCAGGCGCCGCATCCCGTGCTCGTACACGATGTGGTCCTCCAGGACCTGCTCGTTCGCCCGCGCCTCGGCCTCCGTCGAGCCCAGTACGGGCACGATGCCGGGCAGCACCTTGAGGTGTCCGGGGTCCCTCCCGGCCCGCCCGGTGAGGTCCTTGATGTCGGCGTAGAAGGACTGCGCGTCGGCGAGGGTCTGCTGCGCGGTGAACACCGCCTCCGCGTACCGCGCCGCGAACGCCTTGCCGTCCGCCGAGGAGCCCGCCTGCACCAGCAGCGGGTAACCCTGCGGGGAGCGCGGCACGTTGAGGGCGCCCGCGACCCGGAAGTACGGCCCCTCGTGCCGGGGCGGGTGGATCTTGCCGTCGTCGCCCCAGACGCCGGCCGCCTTGTCGGCGACGATCGTGTCGTCCTCCCAGCTGTCCCACAGCTTCAGCGCCACGTCGAGGAACTCGGCGGCGCGCGCGTACCGTTCGGCGTGCGCGGGCTCGTGGTCGAGCCCGAAGTTGCGGGCCGCCTCCGCGCCCGCGGTGGTGACGATGTTCCAGCCCGCCCGGCCGCCGCTGACGATGTCCAGCGAGGCGAATCTGCGGGCCAGGTTGTAGGGGGAGTTGTAGGAGGTGGAGGCGGTGGCGATCAGGCCGATGTGCTCGGTGGCCGTCGCCAGCGCGGTCAGCAGGGTCAGCGGCTCCAGGGCACCGGCCGGGCGCTGCCCGAGGTTGTTCCACAACTGGGGGCTGTCGGCGAGGAACAGGCTGTCGAAGGTGCCGCGTTCGGCGGTCTGCGCGAGCCGTATGTAGTGCCGCAGGTCGACGTGTGCGTACGGATCGCTCTCCGGGAGCCGCCAGGACGCCTCGTGGTGGCCGGTGCTCATCAGGAACGCGTTCAGGTGGAGTCGGCGGGTGGTCATCGGTGGTCCTCCGTGACACCGAGGGCGGCGAGCAGCCGCTCCCGGTACTCGCCCAGGACCGGCTCCCGGTAGGAGCGCGGGTGGGGACGGTCGATGGTCAGATCGAGGCCGATACGGCCCCGCTCCAGGACGAGGACCCGGTCGGCGAGCACGATCGCCTCGTCCACGTCATGGGTGACGAGCAGCACGGAGGGCCGGTGGCGCTCCCACAGCTCGCGCAGCAGCTGGTGCATCCGGATCCGGGTCAGCGCGTCCAGCGCCCCGAACGGCTCGTCGGCCAGCAGCAGTTCGGGCTCGCGCACCAGGGCGCGGGCGAGCGCGGCGCGCTGTGCCTCGCCGCCGGACAGCTCGCCCGGCCAGGCCCGCTCCCGCCCTTCGAGCCCGACCTCCGCGAGGGCGGCCCGGCCGCGCCGTGCCGCGTCCTTCCCGTCCAGGCCCAGCAGTACGTTGTCCAGCACCCGGCGCCAGGGCAGCAGCCGGGAGTCCTGGAACACCACCGATACCTGCCGGGGCGCCGCGACCTGCCCGGACCCGGCCACCCCGTGATCGAGCCCGGCGACGGCCCGCAGCAGGGTGGACTTCCCGGACCCCGAGTGCCCGAGCAGCGCGGTGAACTGTCCGGCGGGCAGTTCGAGATCGATGCCGTCGAGGATGGTCCGGTCCCCGAACGAGCGGTGCAGGGAGTGCAGTCGGACGGCGGTGGCGGGCCGGGTCAGCTGCTCAGTGTGCGGCGCCATGACAGCACCCTCCGTTCGATCAGACGGACCGCGCTGTCGGAGACCAGGCCGAAGATGCCGTAGATCAGCAGGCCGACGAGGATGGTGTCGGTACGGCCGTAGTTCTGCGCCTGGAACATCATGTAGCCCAGTCCGCTGGTGGCGTTGATCTGCTCCAGGACCACCAGGCCCAGCCAGGAGCCGGTCACCCCGAGCCGCAGCCCGACGAAGAAGCCGGGCAGCGCCCCCGGAATCACCACCTGCCGGACGAAGCCGAGCCTCGACAGGCCCTGCACCTCGGCGAGTTCGACATAGCGGCTGTCGATGCCGGCCAGCGCGGCATGCGTGTTGAGGTAGACCGGGATGTAGACGACGATCGCGATGATGGCGATCTTGAAGGTCTCCCCGATGCCCAGCCACAGGATGAACAGCGGGATCAGGCCGAGGGTCGGGATCGCCCGGTTGAGCTGCACGGTCCCGTCGATCAGCGCCTCCCCGGTGCGGCTGAGCCCGGACACCAGCGCCAGCAGCACCCCGGCGGTCAGCCCGATCGCGAAGCCGTAGGCGGCCCGGCGCAGCGAGGTGAGCACATCGGTGGGCAGCGTGCCGTCGGTCCACAGGTGGCCGAGGGTGCGCAGCACCGTCCAGGGCGCCGGGATCGCGGCCGGGTCGAGCTGTCCGGCGGCCGAGGCGATCGCCCAGGCGGCCAGCACCAGCAGGGGTCCGGCCAGCCGGGCGGCGGGCAGCCGGCGGCCGGGGGAGAGGCGGCGCCGCCGGCGGACCGGGGGCAGCTCCCCGGTCGCGGCGGTGGGCGCGGCGGCCGCCGTGGTGGTCGTGGTCGTCACGGCGGTCACCTCCGGTACTCCTCGGGTACGGCCCGCGCGGCGATCGCCTCGAAGCGGTGGTCGAACAGGTCCGACACCTCGGTCTTCTTCACGAAGCCGCCCTCGGCGAGCAGATCGGCGGTCTCCTGCTCCCACCTGATCGCCTCGTCCCAACTGGGCGGGAACAGTGGCTTGTTGGCGAGCGCGGTGATGGACTTGGCCTGCGCCAGGGTCAGGTTCTGCGTCTTGACGTAGAACTCCTCGTTCCACTGGTCCGGATGCTCGTACTGCCACACCTGGCCCCTGGCCCACTGCGGGATGTACGCGGCGATCGCGGCGGCCTTCGCGGGGTCGTTCAGCGTGGCCTGCGGCGCCCAGAGCAGATTGAGCAGGTCGACCACGTCGGTGGTGACGGTGCGGGCGCCCTTCGCCGCGTACTGCTTGAGGTAGGCGGGCGCCTGGCTGTTGGCGAGCGGGGCCACGTCCACCTGGCCGGACTGGAGGGCGGTCAGGAACTGGTTGCTGGTCAGCGGCACCAGCCTGGCGTCGTCGTACGCGAGGCCCGCCTTCTTCAGGGCCCGCAGCAGCACCACGCCCTGCGCCTGCCCCTGCGAGAAGGCGAGCCGCTTGCCCTTGAAGTCGGCCACGGTGTGGATGTCGCTGCCGGGCCGGGTCGCGAACAGGTAGTTCGGCTTGCGGGTCAGCTCGATCGCCACGATCTTCGCCGCGAGGCCCTGGAACTGCGCCTGGATCGGCGGGATGCCCGCGTTGTTGGCGACGTCCAGCGACCTGGCGCGGAAGGCGTTGATGACATCGGGCCCGGCGCCGATGTTCACCCAGTCGGACACGGTGAACGGCAGCGGCGGGAACTTCCCCAGCCTGAACTGGAGTTGCTCCACGCCCTGGTACGAGGTGATCTTCAGGCTGGTCCCGGTGGGGACCCTGGCCGCGAGGGGCCGGGTGGCGGCGGCGCCGCCGGTGTCGGCGGTGGCCACGCCCTTGGCGCAGCCGTCGAGTCCGGCGACGGCGGCGGACGCGCCCAGCAGGGAGGTGAGGAAGAGACGACGGTGCATGGCAGGTCTCCCGGAGAGAGCCGGTCGGCGAAAAAAACCGGCCAACGGAAACACAAAGAAACACGGAGAAACGCGGGGGAAATACGGAGAAGCCCTGGGAAATTCACGGCAACATGCGCTTCACGCACGGCAGAACGTCAGCAACAGAAGGCGTGACGACCGGATCGACAGCTCGTGAAGGGGCTCATGACCAGCATGTTCCAGGTCCCGAGCGGCCCATGTCAACATTCCGAGTTTCTGAATTAAATACCCTCAGGTGAGGCGCCCAGCGGATCCCGGAACAAGGCGTCGAGCAGCACGGAACCGCCCGCGACCGCGAGCACGGAATCCGGGAAACTCGTCGGCAGCACCGCCGCGGACCGGGAATTGCCGGCCGCCTCCCGCAGCGCGTCGAGGCATTCCTCGAAGTGGATGACCCCCACCTCGGTGACCACGACCGTCTCCGGGTTGAGCACATCGAGCAGCAGCGCCGCCGCCCGTCCCGTCGCCCGTGCCCGCTCCACCAGCAGCCGCCGGGCCACCGCGTCCCCGCCCGCCGCCGCGGCCACCACGCGCATCGGGTTGGCCGAGCCGGTGACCCCGGCCGCCCGCGCCCTGCGGCACAACGTCCGTTCCCCCAGCTCCACCTGGAGGCAGCCGGTACGCCCGCACGGGCACGGCTCGGTGCCGCCCGGCACCGGCAGATGCGCGATGGCGCCGGCCGCGGACCGGGGGCCGTGGTGCACCTCGTCATGGGTGGCGAACGCGGCGTCGACCACATTGCCCACGAACAGATGCAGCACACTCCGGCTGCCGCGGGCCCGCCCGAACAGCCGCTCCCCGTTCACCAGCGCCCGTGCGTGCCCGTCCACCTCGACCGGCAGACCGGTACGGGCGGCGAGCAGGTCCCGCACCGGCACCTCCCGCCAGCCCAGCAGCTCGTGCTCCACCACGGTGCCCGTCGCCCGGTCCACCCAGCCGCCGACGGCGAGTCCGACCCCCAGCGGGCGGCGCCCCGGCGCTTGCGCGAGCAGCGCGGCGATCCCCTCGGCGGCCCGCGCCAGCACCCGCGCGGGATCGGTCCCTTCGTGCTTCAGCTCGCGCCGGGCCAGCACCCGGCCGCGCAGGTCCAGCAGCGCCACCGTGGTGTACGGCACCGCCACATGCACCCCGCCCACCACGAACCGGGCGTCGTCCAGCTCCACCGGCACATGCGGCCGGCCCACCCCGCGCGAACGGCGCGGCACCGGCGACTCCCGGATCAGCCCGAGCCCGGCGAGCCGCGCACAGTGCTCGGTCACCGACGCGGGCGACAGGCCGGTCAGCCGCGCCACCGTACTGCGCGCCACCGGCCCGTGCTCCAGCACGGAGCGCAGCACGACGCTGGCACTGGTGCGCCGCCGGTCGCGGTCGGCGGCGCGCGGTACGGGGGAGACAAGGGTGGAGGCCGCGCTGCGGGGCATGGAGAACCGTCCTCGGGAGCCGGTGCGTCGGAAGACCGGAAAGGACGGGGCGGCGCCAGGAAGGGGCCCGCCCCTATCCCGAGCGACGACAGGTGGCCGTGCCCTGCCGCCGCAGGTCGACATAGCGACGCGACGTGAAATACCGGGCCTGGGCAACCATGCCCCCGAAGCTAGCAAAGCCCTGACCCCCTGCCCACCCCGCGCCCACCGACCGAGACGACCGGGGCCGGCGCACCAGGGGCCACCCCCTCTTTGGTGGATCCCTACAGACCCGCCGCCGACTCCCGGAGTCTGCCGGAGCACCCCACCTCAGTGACCACCGTCACGCCGTACCCGGTGTGAACCGTACTTTTGTGCAGAGCCCACCAAGCTGCCGATCAACCCTTTGTCGAGCGCTGACGGTGATCGCGTTCGGGGCGCCGGTATAGCGTCGCGATGTTCCCACCTGTCCCCTTCTCCCCGCGGAGTCCCCATGAGCACCGCCACCGTCAGCGCCCGTCCGGGTGCCGTCCTCGCCGATCTGCTGCCCGCCTCCCGCGCCCGCGACGCCGCCCTCGTGCTCGGCGGTGCCGCGCTCACCGGGCTCGCCGCCCAGCTCTCGGTGCCCGTGCCCGGCTCCCCGGTGCCGGTGACCGGCCAGACCTTCGCCGCGCTGCTGGTGGGCACCGCCCTCGGCGCCCGCCGCGGCTTCCTCTCCCTCGCCCTGTACACGCTGGCCGGCATGATCGGCGTGCCGTGGTTCGCGGAGGGCGACTCCGGCACCGGCGCGGTCTCCTTCGGCTACGTCCTCGGCATGCTGCTGGCCTCCGCCGTCGTGGGCGCCCTCGCCCGCCGCGGCGCCGACCGCTCCCCGCTGCGCATGGCGGGCACGATGATCCTCGGCTCCGCCGTCATCTACGCCGTCGGCGTGCCGTACCTGGCCCTGGCCGCCCACCTCTCCCTCGGTCAGGCGGTCGCCGCCGGCCTCGTCCCGTTCCTGATCGGCGACGCCCTCAAGGCCGCCCTCGCGATGGGGCTGCTGCCCACCGCGTGGAAGTTCGCGGGCAAGCGCTAGTCGCCGACCGGCACCACGACGGCCGCGGGGGGGGGGGGGGGGGGGGGGGGGGGGGGGGGGGGGGGGGGGGGGGGGGGGGGGGGGGGAGGGGGGGGGGGGGGGGGGAGGTAGTGTCGACAACGCCCCAACCCCCCCCCCCCCCCCCCCCCCCCCCCCCTCCCCCCCCCCCCCCCCCCCCCCCCCCCCCCCCCCCCGCGGCCGTCGTACGTCCCGAGCCGTGGGTCAGCCGATGGAGACCTTGTCCACCGCGGCCTCGGCGGCCGGGGCCGGACGGTCGCCCGTGACCCTCTGCTTGATGAAGGAGATCGCCACCACGATCGCCGCGACGAGCAGCGACAGCAGCACGGTCTCGCGGCCGTCGTGCGCGGTGTCGAACAGCATGTACACCAGGACCGCCACGATCACCGCGGCCGCCGCCCAGGTCAGGTACGGGTACAGCCACATCCGCACGACGAGCTTCTCCGGCGCCTCGCGCTGGATGATCCGGCGCATCCGCAGCTGCGAGAAGCAGATGACCAGCCACACGAACAGGGCCACCGCACCGCTGGAGTTGACCAGGAAGAGGAAGACGGTGTCCGGGAACTCGTAGTTGAAGAAGACCGCCACGAAGCCGAAGACGACCGACGCCAGGATCGCCCACATCGGCACACCGCGCGAGGTGGTACGGGCGAACGCCTTCGGCGCGTCACCGCGCTGGCCCAGCGAGAAGGCCATACGGGAGGCCGTGTAGAGGCCGGAGTTGAGACAGGACAGCACCGCGGTCAGCACGATGACGTTCATGATCTGGCCGGCGTGCGCGATGCCGAGGGAGTTCAGCGCGGCGACGTACGAGCCCTGCTTCACCAGCGAGGCGTCGTTCCACGGCAGCAGCGTGACCACGACGAGGATCGAGCCCAGGTAGAAGACGCCGATACGCCAGATGATGCTGTTGGTGGCCTTGGTGACCGCGCGCTGCGGGTCCTCCGACTCGCCGGCGGCCAGGGTGGCGATCTCGCTGCCCATGAAGGAGAAGACGACCAGCAGCACACCGGTGAGGATCGCGCCCGGACCGTGTGGCAGGAACCCGCCGTGACTGGTGAGGTTCGCGAAGGACGCCTTGTCGGTGTGCGCGCCCGGCAGCACACCGAAGATCGCGAGCAGGCCGACGACGATGAACGCGGCGATCGCCACGACCTTGATGCCGGCGAACCAGAACTCGAACTCGCCGTAGGAACCGACCGAGACGAGGTTCGACGCGGTCAGCACCAGCATCACGATGAGCGCCCAGCCCCACTGCGGCACCGCCGGCACCCAGCCGGCCAGGATCTTCGCGCCGGCCGTTCCCTCGACGGCGAGCACGACGACCCAGAAGAACCAGTACAGCCAGCCGATGGAGAAACCGGCCCAGCGGCCGAGCGCGCGGTCGGCGTGCTCCGAGAAGGAGCCGGAGGACGGGTTGGCGGCGGACATCTCGCCCAGCATGCGCATCACGAGGACGACGAGGGTGCCGACGAGGGCGTAGGACAGCAGAATGCCCGGTCCGGCCGCGGCGATGCCGGAGCTGGAGCCGACGAACAGCCCGGCGCCGATCACACCACCGATGGCGATCATCGTCAGGTGCCGGTTCTTGAGGCCTGCTTGAAGTCCGGAACCAGGAGGGGTCATGGACGGATTCCTTTGCGCCTGTTGAGCGGGGGTTCCCGTACGGAAAACGGGGTGCCGTGTGGGGTCCGGTACGGGATTCGTACGAGCGGTGTACGAGTCGGTCCAGTGAATCCGAGGCGAACGAATTCGGGAACCTCTGAATCCGGATTGTTACTTGAGGTTCCCTTGAGGTTCTATGGTCCTGCTCACATTTGACGACGAACTCCGTAGGTCTCCCGGTGTCGCATGACTCACCCCCGGACGCCTTGACGGACGCCCTCCGGATGCCGTGGACCCCCGGCTGCTGCCCCGATTCCGGCGTGTCACACTCGTGTCATGCGCGTGTACCTCGGCTCCGACCATGCGGGCTTCGAACTCAAGAACCACCTCGTCGAGTGGCTCAAGGCGGCGGGGCACGAGCCCGTCGACTGCGGGCCGCACATCTACGACGCCCAGGACGACTACCCGCCCTTCTGCCTGCGCGCCGCCGAGCGCACGGCCGCCGACCCCGACGCCCTCGGCATCGTGATCGGCGGCTCCGGCAACGGGGAGCAGATCGCCGCGAACAAGGTGAAGGGCGTGCGCGCCGCGCTGGCGTGGAGCGAGGAGACGGCGTCGCTGGGCCGCCAGCACAACAACGCCAACGTGGTGGCCGTCGGCGCGCGGATGCACAGCACCGAGGAGGCGACCAAGTTCGTCGAGACGTTCCTCGCCACGCCGTTCTCCGGTGACGAGCGCCACATCCGCCGCATCGACATGCTGACCGCGTACGAGACCACGGGCGACCTCCCCCCGATCCCCGCCCACCACCCCCAGCAGTAACCCTCCCTTCTCTTCCCCGCGCCCACCCCTCGCCGACCCGCTCGGCGACGGGTGGGTGCCGCGCGTACGGGGCGACAAGGGCGGGCGCCGCCGCAGGACAAGGGCGGGCGCCGCGCGTAGGGGCGGGCGAGGCGCGCCTAGGCTGAGGGGGTGAGGGGCGCCCTCCGGCCGAGCGAGACGGGCGGGTGGGCGGCACGGAAAAGGACAGGAAAGGACGGCCCGCCTTGCCGGAAGGGCACACGATTCACCGGTTGGCGCAGGACTACGCCGCCCGCTTCCAGGGCACCGCCCCCCGCGTCACCAGCCCCCAGGGCAAGTTCTCCGACGCCGCCGCCCTGCTGGACCGCGCCGAGCTGACCGCCACCGAGGCCCACGGCAAACACCTCTTCCTGCGCTTCCGCGACACCGACTGGGTCCACATCCACCTCGGCCTGTTCGGCAAGGTCGGCTTCGGCGACGCCCCCGCGCCCCCGCCCACCGACACCGTCCGGCTCCGGCTCGCGAACGACCTGTCGTACGTCGATCTGCGCGGCCCCACCACCTGCGCCCTGATCACCGGGGACGAGAAGCGCGCCGTCCACGCCCGCCTCGGCCCCGACCCGCTCCGCGAGGACGCCGACCCGGCGGCGGCGTACCGGAAGATCAGCCGCAGCCGCACGACGATCGCCGCCCTGCTCATGGACCAGAAGATCGTGGCCGGCGTCGGCAACGTCTACCGCGCCGAGGTCCTCTTCCGCCACGGCATCGACCCCTACCGCGCGGGCCGCGACCTCAGCCCCGCCGAGTGGGACGCCCTCTGGAGCGACCTCGCCGCCCTGATGCGCGAGGGCGTCCGCCACAACCGGATCGACACCGTACGACCGGAACACACCCCCGAGGCCATGGGCCGCCCGCCGCGCGTCGACGACCACGGCGGCGAGGTCTACGTCTACCGCCGCGCCACCCAGCCTTGCCACATCTGCGGCGACCACATCCGCACCGCCGGCCTCGCCGCCCGCAACCTCTTCTGGTGCCCCACCTGCCAGAAGCACTGACACTCCTTCGGGTGGGTTTACGGAATTCCGGTGCCTGAGCGAACCTGTGAACCCGCGCCCCGCACGGGGGACAAGCAGGACCTCCCGTGCCAAGCGGCCGGTGCGATGGATAGGGTCCCGAACTAATGGCAGCAGGACGAGACACGCGCGCGAAGGCCGACACGCTCACGGCCCGGTGGAAGATGCAGTGGCACCGGGCCCGCGTCGGGCTGCGCAGAAGCGCCGTCGACTACTTCCGCGGCGACGGCCCCGACTGGATCGCCTTCGCCGGCCTGCTGCTCACCGTCCCGCTTTTCGCGGCCATGACCCTGTTCGACTCCGTGTGGTGCTCCCCGGCCCTGCTGGTCCTGCCGATCGTGGCCGGCGGGCTGCTGCTGCGCCCGGCCAGCCTGCTCGGCCTGTACGCGGCCGCGGCCACCGCGCTGATCGTGGAGTCGGTACGCCTGGGCCCGTACACCGAAGGCCCCTCCCGCGTCACACCCGGCGTCGTCCTGGTGGTGGCCGCCTGCGGCTTCTTCGGTCTGCTCACCGCCCAGTTCCGCAGCCGCGTCGGCGTGCCCTGGCGGCGCGGCGGCACCATGCTGTTCGACCTGCGCGAGCGGATCCGGGTGCAGTCCACCCTGCCCAAGCTGCCCCAGGGCTGGCACCACGAGATGGCGCTGCGCCCCGCCGGCGGCCAGTCCTTCTCCGGCGACTTCGTGGTGGCCGCCCGCACCAACGGCGGCCGCACCCTGGAGGTCGTCCTCACCGACGTCTCCGGCAAGGGCATGGACGCCGGCTCCCGCGCCCTGCTGCTGTCCGGCGCGTTCGGCGGACTGCTCGGCTCCCTGCCCCCGCACGCCTTCCTGCCCGCCGCCAACGGCTATCTGCTGCGCCAGGACTGGGAGGAGGGCTTCGCCACCTCCATCCACCTCGTCCTGGACCTCGACTCCGGGGACTACGAGCTGTACTCCGCGGGCCACCCGCCGGGCCTCCAGCTCAGCGCGGGCAGCGGCCGCTGGGAGGAGAAGTCCGCCGAGGGACCGCTCCTCGGGGTCTACGACGGCGCCCAGTTCGACTCCGTCAAGGGCTCGCTGCGCCCCGGTGACGTCCTGATGCTGTTCACCGACGGCCTGGTGGAGACCTCCGACCGGGACATCGTGGAAGGCATCGACCGCCTCACCGGCGAGGCCGACCGCTATGTCGCCGGCGGCTTCCACGGCGCCGCCTGGCACCTCATCGAGGCCGTCGCCAAGGACGTCAACGACGACCGGGCACTGCTGCTGATCTGCCGGCAATCGCCGACCGGGCAGGCGTCCCTCTGAGCCTTTGTCACGGAAGTTCGCTGATCCTGTGACAGCCCGCCCCCTGGGCTCGCCCCCCTCGGGTCCGGGAGTTCATAATCGGATGCGGTATGTGACAGGGCGGTGGTTGCCGTGGGAGTGCGTCCGAGGGAGGCGACATGAAGTTCGACATGGGTGCGCAGACGTTGTCGACGCTGATGCGTGAGTCGCGTGGGTCGAGTCAGGATCTTGGGACGCTGATCCGGCTGTTGGTGCAGGCGGCGGAGCCGTTGGAGGGGAAGTTCAACGGCGCGGGGCGTACGGCGTTCGATCAGTTCAAGGCGCGTGCGGACGGGATCACGAAGGAGTTGAACGGTTCGTTGTCGGCGATCCTGGGCGGTCAGTCGGGGATGGAGGGCGCGTTCGGCTCGGGTGATCAGGAGCAGGGTGAGAACGCGAGGGCGCAGATGGGTGCGGCCAATTTCGACGCGGCGCGGTTCTCGGGCCGCTGAGTTCTTCGGGATGTCCGGTTCTTTCACGGGGAGTGGTGTGTGATGGCGGGTTCTGGTGCGGATCGCCGGTCGTACGACACGGGTGCGTCGGCGGATGTGCAGGGGAATCTGGCGGGGGTGATCGCTCAGTTGGAGTCGGTGATCGCGGTGCGGGACAAGCAGGTGAAGAAGGCGATGGCGGACTTCACGGCCGATGGTGTGGCGGATGAGTACCACGGCAAGGAGCAGCGCTGGAACAGTGCGTCGCAGGAGGTGCGGAACATCATCCAGCTGCTGAAGACGACGATGGAGAAGAACGACTCGACGGCGCATGCGACGCTGGCGAGGGCGAAGTCGGCGGTGGACAACATCGGTTGACCGGGCGGCTGGTTCACGGGGGGCTGCTATGACGGGCTGGGATCTGCGTCCGCAGGGCATCGGTCAGGTGCTGTCGGCGACGGGGAAGACGGCGTCGCATCTGGAGACGCAGGCGAAGGATTTCGGGGCGCATCTTCAGTCGGCTGCGTCGAGCGCGGGCACGATCTCCGCCGACGGGTCGAGCGGTTCGGGCGGCTCGGGCGGTTCGGGTGGTGGGGCGCCGGGTGGTCTGGTGGCGCTGGCGTTGTCGCAGTACGCCGAGCATGCGACGAGGGATCTGCAGTTCATCGCGGCGCGGGCGGGTAAGTCGTTGCGGGGCGCGGTGGATGCGACGACGGCTTATCTGGACGGGGACGAGGTGATGGCGGCGCGGGCGCAGCGGGAGGCGTCGGCGCCGGGTGTGCGGATGCCGGGGGTGGGCGGGGCGTGATCAGGCCGGAGGAGATTCCGGAGTTCACCGGCGATCTGGAGCAGTTGGAGAAGGACTACGCGGCGCTGAAGAAGGACGCGGGGAACGTCCGTTCCACGGGTGCGGATGTGCACGCGCAGTTCCAGGGGCTGTCGGCGTATTACCAGGCGCCGGAGGCGGATCGGTTGTTCGCGTCGACGAAGCCGGTGGCGGATCGTGCGGACGCGTTCGGGTTGGATCTGGAGACGGTGGCGTCGGCGCTGTCGGGGTACGCGGCGGAGATCCGTCCGCTGGTGGAGAAGCTGAGGCAGCTCAAGCACGACGCGCAGGCGTTCGTCGACTCGGTCGAAGGTGACGACGACTGGCAGTACGACAAGGACAAGGTCAGGAAGAACAACCAGCTCCGTGATGATGTCACGGCGGCGGTGGCGGCGTTCTGGGCGGCGGAGCGTGCCTGTCACAACAAGATCACGGCGTTGTGGCACGGCACGCAGATGATCGCCGGTGACGGCAGCGACAAGAAGAACATGTACGGCTACAGCGCGGCCGATCTCAAGGGCGCGAAGGGGCTGCCGTGGGGTGATCCGGTGGAGCAGAAGCACCACTGGTACGACATCGGGCACTGGGCGAAGTCGTTCGTCTGGGACGGCCTGGTGGTGGACGGTATCTGGGGAACCGTCAAGGGCCTGGGCACCCTGGTGGGGGTGGACGGCTGGGATGCGATGAAGACGGCCTGGAAGGGGCTGGCGCAGCTGGCCACGGGGCTGGCGTTCATGAGCAACCCGGTGCTGGCTGCGGCGTTCTGGGCGACGCCGGACACGTACATGCCGTCGTGGCTGCGTGAGTCGCGCAACACGATGAAGCAGACCGGCAAGGCGCTGCTGGCGTGGGACGAGTGGGGCAAGAACCCGGCCCGTGCGGCCGGTGCGGTCACGTTCAACGTTGTGACCGCGGTGTTCACCGATGGTGCGGGGGCGGCGGCCGAGGGGGCGGGAAAGGCGGGCGCGGTCGCGAAGGCGATCTCGTTCGCGGGCAAGGCCGGCAAGGTCATCGACCCGATGACGTATGTCATGAAGGGCGCGGGCGCCGGTCTGTCGAAGATCGGCGATATCGGCAAGGCCCTCAAGGGCGCCGGGAAGATCGACCTTCCCAAGCTCCCCGACAACGCGATCACCCTGCCCCGCGGAACCGTCCACCTCCCCGACGGCACGGTCCGCCTCCCCGAGGGCGCATCACTCCCGAAGGGCGCGCTCCAACTCCCCGACGGCAACGTCCGGTTGCCGCATGACGCACCTTTGCACCCGGCGGGCACGGACCCCCTGCACACCCCCGAAGGCACGCCCCCGCTGTTCGCCGACGAACACGGCAACATCGTGGACCACAAGGGCGACGTCCTGATGCACCACGACGGCGGCCCCCTGGACATCACTCACCGACCCCCCACCGGCTCGGACCTCCCCCACACCCCGTCCCCGGCCAAACAACCAGCCCTGACCGGCGCGGGCGCCCACGGCGCGGAACGGGCCGGCGAACACATCAAACTCGGCGACAGCACCGGCCACGACCTCGGCGATCGCGTCCCGGCGAGCCCGGCGGTTCATGCAGGCGGTGACAGCGTCCCGGCGGTTCATGCGAGTGACGACTTGCCAGGTGGTCGAGTCGGCGACGTCCACGGCAGCGGCGCCGGGGAACATTCACCGGACGGAAGCGGGCGCCACGTACCAAGCGGCACAGCTCATGATCATGGTTCGGAAACCTCCGCCCATCATCAGTCTGTGTCCGGCCATGCAGACCACGGGGACGCAGGCGGACACGAACACGGGCAGCACGAGGGCCACGGGGGCCACCACGGTGAGGTCGGCGGAGGCGGCTCCAGCGACTCTGGTTTCCCCGGCGCCCACTCTTCGGAGGTGGACCCGCAAGGCACTCCCCTGGAACCGCAACCGGACTGGCATGGGCAGAGCGCGGACAACATGCGGCACTACCGCCGCCCAGCCCTGGATCTTTCCCACTTGCCGCGGAACGAGCAACTCGTCGTGCTCAAGGAAGAGTCGGCCGCGCTGGCGGACGACGCTCGCAACGCGCCCGGTGGAGCGGCGGAGCCTGGCACGAACCATCTTGATTCTGGCTGTGCGGGGAGTTTGCTGCACGACAATGTAGTGACGGCGCATAGCAGTACAACGAAGATGCACGGGCAGAAGCTGCCTCGTACGCATAGGGTATTGGCAGGTATACTGGAAAAGATTCAGAGTGATGCGGTGGCTTCCGGACGGAAGGCCGGGCTGGGGCACGGAAAGTGCGCCGAAATTTCCCTCATCAGTGACCGCCTGCATCAGTTGGACCCGACTGGGGAAAACATCCAGACCGTCTCCGAAGCGAGAAAACTGCTTGAGGGGAGCGTGATGCACACCCGTCAAATCGGTGATCTCGTCGACCGCAAGACTGGTGAGCTGGTACGACAACATGGAGAATTTCTGGCGCCCTGTGAAACATGCAAACACGTGCTGCCTCAACTGGGTATACACGTAGCTTACTGAAACTTTGGCTTGGAGAATGGATCGGCACATGACTTTGGAGCAGCCGACACAAGAAGTAGCCGACTGGCTCGTCGTAAATGGCTGGTTTCCTGGCCGTGACATCGGTGCAGAGGCCGACGAGCTGGCCGGAGTGCGTGTGCGGGACTCCGAGCGGCAAGGTGTGCCGCTGACTCCGGTCCAACCAGCGCTCCAGGTCATCCACGCATACGGCAAGCTCAGGCTTCCCCAGCCGAATACGCCGGGTATGGCATGGGTGATGGATCCGACCGTGGGCTATGACGGGGACGCCGCCGCCATCATGGAAGTGGCCGGAGGGCTCGGCGCAGCGCTGTTTCCTGTGGGATATGAGGCCTCGGAGTCCGGAATCCTGCTGGTGGATGAGAAGGGCCGCTTCTTTCACCTCCATCACACAGGGGGATATTATCTGGGGGAGAATGAATTCGACGCATTTTCGCGATTCTTGAAGGGGTTGCCAGATCCCGACGTGGAGGACTATTTTGTCTGATCAGTTCCCCGCCGTGGCCTCTTCGCTCCTGGTCAATGGGACAGTCCTGAGTCACACGAGCGTCATCGGATCGGGGCAACTCAATCTGCACCCTGCTGTTCGTGGCTTCGTTGAGTCGCTGCCTCAGGACGAACGGAGATCTTATACAGGGCGTTGTGCCGAGATGGCGCTGGTGTCGGACCAGTTCTGGCAGTTGGACGCCGAGCGGACAGACGGCCGGACCACCACGATTCGTGAGGCTACCGCGCACTTCGAGGGCGCCGCGTTGATATCGCGCATGATTCGTGAACCGGGAAACCCGGACCACGGGAGGCCGACGGAACCCTGCCCCGTCTGTTCCGCGCTCCTCTCGGCACTGGGCATCCAGGTCATAGGGTAAGTCGAGCCCCTGCCGGCTATGGAGTCGGTGTGGCCGACGCCCGTACCTGGCCCACGCGTACCGGAGGGCGGCCTCCCCGGTGGGATGCTGCATACGCCTCGGCGCCCTGGGTATGCCGGTTCCGTGGAGGACTCCCGGTTGCGTCCGCGAAACCGGTCGACCCGGCTGTGCCACCCGCGCGTTCGTGTTCTATCTTGCACGGGCAAAGTGAGGGGGACCCTGTATGCCGGACGACGGGCTGTCCGAAACGCCGGGCATGACGCTCGCCGAGGTCGAGGCCGTCGCGTGCGCCGCGCACGCCGGGCAGCGGGACAAGGCCGGACGCCCCTACGCCGAGCACCTGCGGGCCGTCGCCGAGGGCGTACGGGCCCGCGGCGGGGGCGAGGAGCTGATCGCCGCCGCCTGGCTGCACGACGCGGTCGAGGACGGCGTGCTCAGCGAGGAATGGCTGGCGGCGGCCCCGCTCGCCCAGCGCACCAAGGACGTCGTACGGGCCGTGACCAAGCGGCCGGGCGAGGAGCCGCGGGCGTACGCGGGGCGGATCCTGGCCACGCCGGGCGCGCGGCTGGTCAAGGCGGCCGACCTCGCGCACAACGCCGACCCGCGCCGGCTGGCCGCCCTGGACGAGCCCACCGCGCGGCGGCTGACCGGGAAGTACGCCGCCATGCGCGAGTACCTCGGGCTCACCACCGAAGCCACCGCCGACGGCGCCGCGTCCGCCCCCACCACCGCCGCCGACTGACCGACCACCGACCGCAGAGAACACAGGCACGGGGGACCAACTCAATGGCACGGGACTACGACAGCCAACTGCTGGAGTCGGTGGCGGTGCGCCGGCGCCGGCTGCGTGACGCCCTGCTGTTCGGCGCGCAGCGCGCCCGGCGCTCCACCGACGAACGGCTCGGCAAGGTGTTCGCGGGCATCGCCATCGCGGCCGTCCTGTGCGCCGGCTGCGTCGGCTGGTCCTTCCTCCAGGCCACCCTGGCGAAGCAGAAGCAGCAGCAACAACAGCAGCAGCAACAGCTGTACGGCACCCCCTCCGCACCGCCGTCCTCAACCCCCTCGGCCCCGATTTCGCGATGATAGGTTCCGGTGAGTGGTGAGCACAGCAACGACGTCCCGGACCCAACTGAGCCGGGTCACGCTGGTCGGTGAACGCCGGCGGGCCGACATCGTCCTGCCGTCGGACACCCCGATCGGCCAACTGCTGCCGGACATACTCCAGTTGCTCGACGACCGGGCCGCCGCCCGGCCCATGACCCGGCAACTGGTCACCTCCGACGGCTCGGTACTGCCGCACGACGCCACGCTGGCCTCGGCCGACGTGCCCGACGGCGCCGTGCTCCAGCTGGTGCGCGCCCATGCCGCGCCGCCCGCCCCGGTCGTGCACGACGTCACCGACCAGGTCGCCGACGACCTCGACCTGCGCGCCTGGCGCTGGCGGCCCGCCGCCCGCCGGGTCAGTGCCGGGGTGGCCACCGCCCTGTTCGCCGTCGCCGCGGCCCTGCTGGCGCGGCGCGAGTTCGCGCTCGGCTCCGTCGCCCTCGCGCTCGCCGCCGTCACCGTCGTCTTCCTGGCGACCGGCGCGCTCGTCGCCCGGATCGGCACCGGCAACCGGGGGCTCGCCACCGCGCTGCTGTTCGCCGCCGGGGGACTCGGGGTGCTCGCCGCCTGGACCGCCGCCGACGCCCACGGCTGGTCGGGCCCCGCCCGGCTGGCCGGTGTCGCCGCGGCACCGGTGCTCACCCTCGTCCTGCTCGCCTACTCCTCCCCGTTCGGCCGCGGCGCGCTCATCGGCGCGGGGGCGGGCGCCGGCATCACCCTGGTGTGGGAGGCGGTCGCCGCCGTACAGGACCGGCCGGACCGGCTCGGCGCGGTGATGGCCGTGTTCTCCGTCGTCCTGCTCGGACTGCTGCCCCGGCTCGCGCTGATGGCCTCCGGGCTCACCGGACTCGACGACCGGCGCTCCGCGGGCGCGTCGGTCAGCCGCCACCAGGTCGCCAACGCGCTCGCCGCGACCCACCGCGGGCTCGCGCTGGCCACCGTCGCCACCGTCGCCTCGGCCGCCGCCGGGGGCTGGCTGCTGACCGCGGCCGGGCGGCCGACCGGGTGGACGGTGGCCCTCACCTCGCTCACCGCCGTCGTCCTGCTCTGCCGGGCCCGTGCCTTCCCGCTGGTCGCCGAGGTGGTGGCGCTGTTCGGCGCGGCCGCGCTGCTCGTCGTACGGCTCGCGGCGCAATGGGCGGCCCACGCGGGCGGGGCCGGCCCGCTGGTGCTGCTGTGCGCTGCCGGGGCGCTCCCGCTGCTGGCCCTCGTGGCCCAGCCGGCCGAGTATGTGCGGGTGCGGCTGCGGCGGATCGGGGACCTGATCGAGTCTGCCGGCCTGATCGGGCTTTTCCCGCTCGTCGTCGGCGTGTTCGGCATCTACGGGCAGCTGCTCGACAAATTCTGAGGCCAGGTCGGGAGTGAAGGGCGACATGCCGAACGGGGACAACTGGCAGGGCGACGTACTGCGCGAGCTGAGAGGCGGCACCCCGCAGCAGCCCGCACCCGAGCAGCCGGGACCGGGCGCCACGGCCCCGGCGCACAGCCGGCCACAGCAGCAGCCGTACCACCCCCCGCAGCCGTACCACCCTCAGCACCAGCAACAGCAGCCGCGCCCCCCGGCCCCACCGGGCGCCCCCGCCGCGCCGCGCGTCACCCCCGACTCCCGGCCCGTGCTCGACAAACAGCTCGCGGCCACCGCGCTCAAGCCGCGCCGGGGCGAACCCTTCGGCACCCGCGCCCTGCGCGCCGTACGCCGTACCGTCTCCTCCTCCGCGGCCCGCGAGGTCGCCGGTGCCGCCGCGACCGCCGAAGTGCTCCAGCAGGCCGTCACCACCGGCCGCCAGATCGCGGTGACGTCCATCCGCGGCGGCTGCGGCAAGACGACCGTCACCGCGCTGCTCGGCACCACCTACGCCCACTACCGCCAGGACCCGGTGCTCGTCGTCGAGGCCGACCCGGCGCTCGGCTCGCTGCCGCTCCGGCTCGGCGCCCAGGCGCTGCGCTGGACCACAGGCGACCTCGCCGCCCTGGTGGAACCGCAGATGTCGCTGCTCGACGTCACCGGCTACCTGGTCCAGCTCCCCGGCAACGCCTGGCTGCTGCCCGGCAGCCAGGGCCAGGTCGGCGCCATGCTCGACACCAGGGCGTACGAACGGGTCATGGTCTCGCTGCGCCGCTACTTCGGGGTGACCGTCGTCGACTGCGAGACCCTGCCCGCCGAGGTCGCCCGCACGGCGCTGGCCGCGGCACAGGCCCGCGTGCTCACCGTGCCCGCGACCCTGGAAGGCATCGCCAGCACCCGCGCCGTCCTGGAGTGGATGCGCAACCTGCCCCGGCACGTGCTCGCCTCCACCGTCGTCGTCCTCACCGAGACCGCCCCGCACCCCGGCCTCGACCTGCGCAAAGCCACCGAAGAACTCACCGCGGCCGGAGTCACCGTGGCGGCCCTGCCCTACGACCGCCACCTCGCGGCCGGCGGCACCATCCACACCGGACTCCTCGCCCGCGCCACCCACGACGCCGTCACCCGGCTCGCCGCCGAAGTCTTCCGGCTCTCCCAGAAACAGCGCTGACCGCCCGACAGGAAGGGACCGAGGAACCCGAGGACGAGGCAACGAAGATGAGCACCCGACTGATCCACCGCCCCGCGCGCACCACCCGGCCGCCGGCCCCGCCCGAGCCGCGCACCATAGAGGCGCCGCCCAACCTGCCCGAGGGCAAGGCCGGTTCGGTGCTGCACTCGCTGCTGCCCATCGCCGGGGTCATGTCGTCCGTCGTGATGATGACCGTCGTACGCAACAGCCAGTTCGCCGGGCTCGGCGCGATCATCCTCGTCGTCACCCTGACCGGCTCCCTCGCCATGGCCTTCTCGCAGCGCGGCAAGGCCCAGCGCACCCGCCGCACCCAGCGCGAGGCATACCTCGCCTACCTGGAGGAACTGCGCGAACAGCTGGCCGGCGAGGAACGCGAGCGGCGCGAGCGCGCCCAGGTGCTCGACCCGCCGCCGGACGCCCTCTACGACATCGTGCGCGACCCCGCCCGGCTGTGGGAACGGCGCCGCACGGACGGGGACTTCCTGCGGGTGCGGGTCGGCACCGGACAGATGCCGGTGCGCGATCTGAAGATCGCCCAGCAGGGTTCCTCCGTGCTCACCCCGCCCGACCGGTTCATGCTCAACGAGGCCTCCGCGCTGACCGCCCGCTTCGGCACCGGCTCCGAGCTGCCGCTCACCGTCCTGCTCGACCGCGTCGGCAACGTCAGCGTCATCGGCCCGCGCGCGGACACCCTGCGCGTCGCCCGCGCGCTGTTCCTCCAGACCGCCGCCGCCCACGCCCCGGACGACGTGGCCCTCGCCGTCGCGGCCCCCGGCGACCGGCTGGCCGACTGGGAGTGGGCCAAGTGGCTGCCGCACCTGCTGGACACCGAGCAGTACGACGGCCCGGTCGCCGCCCGCCGTATCGCGCCCTCGCTGCCCCAGCTCGCCCGGCAGCTCGGCGCCGAGCTGCGCCGCCGCGCCTCCTACGCGGCCGAGGTGCGCCGCGGACTGTCCGGCAAGGACGCCCTCGCCATGGCCTCCCGGCTCCTCGTCGTCGCCGACGCGCACGGCGAGGACGCCGTGGAGCTGCCGCGCCCCGACGACGCGGTCGGGCTGCGGGAGATGGGGGTCACCGTGCTGCACCTGCTCGACGAGCGGGTGCGGGAGCCCGGCAGCGTCGGGGTGCGGATCACCGTCGACGGAACCCGCATCCTCATCGAGGACCTGCGCGCGGACGAGCCGGTCAGCTCCAGCGGCACGGTGGACGAGGCCGGTACCGCGCTCGCCGAGGGACTGGCCCGGATGCTCGCCCCGCTGCGGCTGTCCGCGGAGTCCCTGGTCGACGCCCCGCTGACCGGCCCGGTCGACTTCGCGGAGCTGCTCGGCATCGAGGACGTCGCCCGGCTCGACCTGGACCGGCTGTGGGCACCGCGCGGCGAACGCGCCTTCCTGCGCGTCCCGATCGGCGTCGGCGACGGCCACGAGCCCGTGCTCCTCGACCTCAAGGAGTCCTCCGAACTGGGCATGGGCCCGCACGGACTGTGCGTCGGCGCCACCGGCTCCGGCAAGTCCGAGCTGCTGCGCACCCTCGTCCTCGCACTCGTCGCCACCCACCCGCCGGAGGACCTCGCGCTGGTCCTCGTCGACTACAAGGGCGGCGCCACCTTCGCCCCCTTCGCGGGCCTCCCGCACGTGGCCGGTGTGATCACCAACCTGGAGAACCAGGCCGGCCTGGTCGAACGCGTCCACGCCTCGCTGGCCGGCGAGGTCAAGCGGCGCCAGCAGGTCCTCAAGGAGGCCGGCAACGTCGCCGACATCGGCCACTACGCCGCACTGCGCGCCGAGCGGCGCCCCGACCTCGACCCGCTTCCCCACCTGTTCGTGGTGATCGACGAGTTCGGTGAACTGCTCACCGCCAAGCCGGACTTCATCGACCTGTTCCTGTCCATCGGCCGCATCGGCCGCTCCATCGGTGTCCACCTGCTGCTGTCCAGCCAGCGGATCGAGGGCGGCAAGCTCAAGGGCCTGGACACGTATCTGTCGTACCGGCTCGGCCTGCGCACCTTCTCCGCCGACGAGTCCCGTACCGTCCTCGACACCACGGACGCCTTCCACTTGCCGCCGCTGCCCGGCTTCGGCTACCTCAAGGTCGACACCAGCCACTACGAGCGGTTCAAGGCGGGCTACGTCTCCGGCGGCTACCGCGGCCCCGTCCAGCGGGAGACCGGGGACACCGGGCCGCTCGCCCTGGAGTACCCGGCGTACAACACCCTGGGCCGGGAGGAGGACACCGGGCCCGAGGAACCGCAGATGCGGCGCCGGGAGACCGGGCCGACCGAGATGGGCGTCATGGTCCGGCAGATCGAGGACTCCGGCGCCCCTGCCGTGCGCCAGATCTGGCTGCCCCCGCTGCCCGACGCCATCGCCCTCGACCAGGTCGCGGGACCCGTCGAGGTGGGCGCCCGCGGCATGCAGCTGTCCCGGCGCCGGGGCCCGCTCCAGGTGCCGCTGGGCATCCTGGACGACCCGACCCGCCAGTGGCAGGGCCAGTGGTACCTGGACCTCACGGTGGCGGGCGGCCACGCGGCGGTCATCGGCGGCCCCCAGTCCGGCAAGACCACCCTGCTGCGCACCCTCGCCCTGTCCCTGGCGCTCACCCACACCCCGCAGGAGGTCGGCGTCTACGGCCTCGACCTGGTCGGCGGCGGCCTCCAGGCGCTGTCCGTCCTGCCGCACGTGGGCGGGGTCGCGGGCCGGGCCGACCGGGAGCGCTGCGCCCGCACCATCGACTCCGTGCGCGCCATGCTGGACCAGCGCGAGGAACTGTTCCGGCTGCACCACGTGGACTCCCTGGAACAGCTGCGGACCCTGCGCGCGGCCGGGCGCGTGCCCGAGCTGGCCTCCACCGAGATCGTGCTGCTCATCGACGGCTTCGGCGCCCTGCGCGACGACTTCGAGGAACTCGACGACGCGGTCGGCGACATCCTCAAGCGCGGCAGCGGCTACGGCATCCACGTGGTCGCCGGCATGCTCCGCTGGAACGACGTGCGCATCGCCGCCCAGTCCCAGTTCGGCACCCGCGTGGAGCTCCGGCTGAACGACGCGGGCGAGTCCAGCATCGACCGCAGGCTCGCCCAGACCCTCGCGCCCGAGGAGAAGGGCCGCGTCCTCACCGACGGCAAGCTCTTCGCCCAGGTCGCCCTGCCCCGCACCGACGGCATCGCCGACACCGCCGACCTCGGCGCGGTCCTGGAGCGCACGGCCCGTACGATCCGCGCCACCTGGACCGGCGAGACCGCCCAGCCGGTCCGGGTGCTGCCACACCTCCTGGAGCCCCACCTGCTGCCCGGCCCGGCGGCCGAACCGCACCGGGTCCCGATCGGCCTTGACCAGACCCAGCTGGCGCCGGTCCTGCTCGACCTGTTCCGGCACGACCAGCACCTGCTGATCATGGGCGACAGCGAGTGCGGCAAGACCAACCTGCTCAAAGCCGTCGCCGGGGGCCTGATCGAGCGCTACGGCGAGGAGGAACTGGTCTTCGGCGTCATGGACCCGCGGCGCGGGCTGCGCGGCGCCATCCCGGAGGAGTACCGGGGCGGCTACGCCTACAACGCCAAGCTGAGCGCGGCCCTGTCCGCGGGCATCGCCACCGAACTGGAGAAGCGGATGCCCGACGAGAGCGCGGACGGCGCGGACCTGGAACCGGGCAGCTGGGGCTCGGGCCCCCGGATCGTGATCCTGGTCGACGACTACGACGTGCTCACCACCGCGGGCCAGCAGCCGCTCGCGCCCTTCCTGCCGTACATCCCCTCGGCCCAGGACATCGGGCTGCACTTCGTCCTCACCCGCCGGGTGGCCGGCGCCTCCCGCGGCCTGTACGAGCCGTTGCTGCAAAGCCTGCGCGAGTCCGGCGCCTCGGCGCTGGTGATGGCGGGCGACCGCGGCGAGGGGCAGCTGTTCCCCGGTGTGTACGCCGGCCAGCAGCCGCCCGGCCGGGGTGTCCTGGTCCGCAGGGGCGAACCGAACCGGCTGATCCAGACCGTGTACGTGGGCGACAGGTAGAACAGGCAGGGACGGGAAGACCATGACGAAGGACATCGTCGCTCTCACCAGGAAGATGCCCGACCCGCTCAGCGTGCTCGCGGCCCTGCTCGCCGGCGGCCCGGACGTACTGGCCGGCGCGGCGGGGGGCGGCGCGGTGGTGCAGCTCTGCGACGACCGGGGCCGCCCCCTGGTCTCCGTCGAGGCACCTCTGCTGGTGCAGGTCAGGGGAGAGGCACGGCGGCTGCTCGGGGCGAGCGAGCCGGAGCTGCCGTACTGGTGGACGGAGGCCCGTGCCACCACCGGGGTCAAGCAGGCCGAGGAACTCGCCGGGACCTTCGCGGCCCGGATCGCCACCCTGGTCGGCGGCACCGCCTGGCCGCGGGAGGCGGCGCGCTCGCTGGCCGTGGTGAAGACGGACGGGGTCCGCGCGGTGCCGGCCCCGGCCGCGGCGCAGCCCGCCGTGGACGTGCTCACCGACAAGGTCGCCGTGGTGATCCAGGACCGCCCGGTGGTCGCGATGACCGCCTGGCTCTCGGACGCCTTCCGGGCCGTCGCCGACGCCGGACTCGGCCTCCAGATCGTCACCCCCGCCGGTACCCGGCTCTCCCCGGCGGTCCGCAACAGCCTGCCGGGCTGGCCCTCGCGCTGGGTCGTGCAGGACGAGCGGGACGGCTACTACGACGGCCTGTCCGGAGCCGTACTGCACTGGCACGACGGCATGTTCGCGCCGGTGCCGTCCCCGGACCCGGAGGCGACCCCGGAGGACCCCCGCACCCCGATGGCGAAGGCGTTCGCCCCCGCGACCGCGGACGCCGGCGAACGCCAGCTGGCCGTGTCCTTCCGGGCCGTGCACCCGGCGGACGAACGGCTCGTGCTCGGCGGCGCCCTGGAGGCCGTATGGCGTGAACTGACCGGCGAGCCGCCGGCCGGCTGGGGCACCGAGGAGCCCGTCAACCTGCCGTGGTCGCCGCGGGCGTTGACGGACGTGGCGTACGAGCGGGCACCCCGGCCGACCTGGCTGGTGGCCGTCGGCAGCCCCGAGCGCCCCGCACTCGCGACGGTCCGGATCAGCCGGACCGAGGGCGGGGTGGAGGAGGACGTCACGCTGGCGTTCGGCTACGGGCCGGACGAGGAACTGCCGGCGGAGACCGCCGTGGTCCGGGCGGCCGAGGCCCTCGCCACCCGGCACGACCTCCAGTCGATGCTGGTCCAGGTCCGCCGGGCCCGCCGCGATCTGTCCGTGCCGCCGCGCTTCGAAGGGCCCGGCGTCCCGTACGCCTTCGTGCTCGGCGCCGACGAGGTGCGGGAGATGCCCGGCGAGCGGGCCCGCCGCACCCCGCTGCCCCGGCCGCCGCGCGAGCTGGGCCCGAAGCGCCGCCCGGCGTTGTACTACCCCTTGCCCGGCAACCCCTCGGACCTGTCGGGCTGGGCGGACTTCGACCGGCTGATGAGGCACCTCAAGGGCAACTGAGGGGCCTCATCGGCGCGCGGCATCGGGCGCCCGGCATCGGGCGCCCGGCATCGGCGCCCGGCTTCGGCAGCGGCCGGCGGCTTCGGCCTCGGCGGGTGGCTTCGGCTCCCGCCCTCAGACGCCCGCCTTCACCGGCTCCCGCTCCTTGCCCTGCCGTTCGCGGGCCAGTTGCGTCGCGTCCTGGACGAAGGCCCACGCCATCCTGGGTTCCATGGCGAAACGGAACAGCCGCTGCACCGGCTTGGTGCACAGGACCGTGACGGTGGCCACCGCGAGGACGGTGACGACGGCCGAGCCGTAGTCGCCGTAGCGCAGGGCGATGTCGAAGCCGCCCAGGAAGAGCACGCTCTTGATCACGAAGCCGTGCAGCAGATAGCCGTACAGCGTGCCCGCGCCGAGCGCGGTGAACCAGGTACGGCGGCCCGGCACCCACGCCAGGAAGCAGGCGGTGAGCAGCACGGCGCAGCCGAACATGGCCAGCGTCATCAGCGGCCCGATCCACCAGGGGGCGCCCAGTTCCTGCGCGGAGTCCTGCCGGTAGAACCAGTTGTCGTTCATGTGCGGCGCGGTCCACCAGCCGATGGCCAGCGCCGCCGCGAACACCGGCAGCGACAGGATGCGCATCCGCCGGGTGCGCATCAGCGCGAAGTGCTCCGGCTTCAGCAGCAGTCCGAGGACGAAACACGGCAGGAACTGGAGGATGCGGCCGAAGTCCAGGCTGTCGTCGACCCCCGGCGTGACCGAGCCGAGCATGGCGAGCCCGAGCGCGACCGGCAGCGGCCAGCGCACCAGCTTCCACAGGGGACTGGTCATCCGCCACACGAACAGCGCGAGCAGGAACCACGTCAGGTAGTACGGCGAGAACAGGTTGATCGGACCGTCCATGTGGCCCGCGTACCGCTTGAACAGCGAGTAGGCGAGCTGGAACAGCACATACGGCACCGCGACGCCGGTGACCAGGCGCTTCACCCGGTCCGGGCGCATGTCGAAACTGCGCGAGAAATAACCGGAGATGACGATGAACGCCGGCATGTGGAAGGTGTAGACGACGTTGTACAGGTCTTCGAGGGCCCGGTTGTCGGTCTTCAGGGGGGACCAGGAGTGCCCGATCGCGACCAGCGCGATGGCCAGGTACTTGGCGTTGTCGAAGAACGGATCGCGTTCTTTGCCGGGTCTGACCGCCTTCGCCGGCTCCTCCTGCGGGCGCTGCGGGGCGCGCGGTCCGGGCACTCCGTCCGCCGGCGACTGTGCCGGGGGGAGTGGCCGTGGGTTCTGGCCGGGGGAGGAGGCGGCGTCAAACATCTCAGGCACCCTAGCGTCGTCGGCGGGATTCCGTAAAACCCCCGTCGTCATTCCTGGTTATCGCCTTCGTATGCCCTGGGGTTTTCCGAACTCGCCTCCCCGGTGCACGTGATGATGCACACACAGAGGTCCGCCGTTGGACCCTGATGTCCAGATTCATCCCCAATAATTGGGGCATACCGCACCTCGGCGCCTGTGGGCTGCCATACGGGTGACATCAATTCGAATTACCTGCACACGAGATGTGTGGACATGGAAACGAACCGGCCCGATTTCGGCCGGAGTACCGTGCGGGCGTCCTTCGAATTGCAGTGCGGTGCGTCGCCCGCGCCGGGACGGCCGGTACGACATCCCGTCAGCGGCCGCATGGAGCAGGCCCGTTGGTGGCACGATGGTTCTGGCGGGGGTGCGGGCCGTATCCCCGGGCCGGGAGCGGGACCGACCGAGGGTTGTGATCAGTTGTGGCCATTTCGCTGTCCGTAGTGGTGCTGTTGGCGGTCATCCTGGTGGTGCTCATCAGGGGGAAGAGCCTCAAGACCGGACCGGCCCTCGTGGCCGTCCTCTTCGGCTTCTTCCTGGCCTCCAGCGGTATGGCGCCGTCCATCCAGCGGTTCCTGAACTCGATAGCGGACTCGATCTCCTCGATCAAGTTCTGACCGGCCGCCACTCGTGGATCAGGCCGGCCGCCGCTCGTGGGCCCCGGCCGGCCGCCGCTCGTGGAACCGGTGCCGCTGCTCGGCCGGCTGCCGGCTGATGGACACGAGGCGGTCGAAGTCCACGGCCACCCCGCGCAGCAGCAGGTCCACCAGCGCGCGCGCCGCCGGCGCGTCGACGGGGGCCACGCCGAACAGCTCCCGCCGGTACACCACCGAGGCGAGCAGATCCACGAACAGCTCGGGGTCCACGTCCGGCCGCAGATCGCCGCGGTCGAGGGCCCGCCGCACCGCGACCGCGGCGGCCGCCCGGCCGGGCCGTACGAGGCTGTGCAGCAGGTACTCGTGCAGCTCGGGGTCGGCGGAGCAGTCGGCGAGCAGCGGCGCGAGCACCCCGGCCGGCAGCCGCTCGTGCAGCACCTCGGCGAGCAGCCGCACGCTCTGGTGCAGATCGCAGCGCGTGCAGCCGTTGTCCGGGGCGGGCGGTACGACGAGGACCGAGGCGAGCGCGTCGATCACCAGGCGCTGCCGCTGGGGCCGGCGGCGGATGGCGGCCTTGCTGGTGCCCGCGACGGCCGCCACCTTCTCCAGCGCGAGCCCCCCGTAGCCGTCCCCGCGCAGCAGCCGTACGGTCGCCGCCAGCACCGCCGCGTCGATCGCCGGGTCCCTGGGGCGCCCGCCGGCCGCGGGGCTCATCCGGCGGCGTCCTTGGGGTACCAGCGCAGCTCCACGGTGTTTCCCTCGGGATCGCGCACATAGATCGACTCGGCGGAACCCCGCGCGCCCCACCGCGGCACGGGCCCCTCGATCACGTCGAAGGTGCCGGAGTCGACGACCTCCTGCCAGTCCAGCGGGTCCACCACCAGGCAGATGTGGTCGACGTTGGACTCGCCGCGGGGCCGCTCGCACAGATCGATGACGGTGGTGGGGCTGACCCGCACCGACGGAAACGACACCTCTCCGGCCCGCCACTCCTCGACCCGCTCCCCGGCGAGCCCCGACACCCCGGTGTAGAACGCCAGCGCCCGCTCGACGTCCGAGACGTTGAGCACCAGATGATCGAAGTCCCTGACCCGCATGATCTCTCCCAGGCATCGAAGCGGTGCTTGCTGTGAGCGGGGGAGGGGGGCTGCGTCGGCCGACTGACGACAAAGGCCCAGGTTGGACGGGGTAAATTTACCCCCTCTGACCTGGGCCTTCGCCGGATGGAGCGGGCGACGGGAATCGAACCCGCGTAGCTAGTTTGGAAGACTAGGGCTCTACCATTGAGCTACGCCCGCAGCGCTGCGCCGCAGGTCCGGGGACCGCGGCACTCAGGCATCGTAGCGGGTCGTCCGCCGCTTGGGCCAACACGTTCCGTCCGCGGACACCACGCGCCCCGCCTCGGAGAATGCGGCCGACGCGGACCGCCCGGCCATGTACCCTACGTGTCGCACACAAACGGGGTGTGGCGCAGCTTGGTAGCGCGTCCGCTTTGGGAGCGGAAGGCCGTGGGTTCAAATCCCGCCACCCCGACCACCGATCGGCCCTTTGGCCGACTTCTGGCCGCGTCCGCCGGCGGCGCCGCGAAGATCGCCTTTTGGGGCGCCGAACGCCTGCGGTTACTATGCAAGCTGCACGCCCGTGTGCCCCGGCCCTCACGGCCTACGTACTTCTCCGGGCGGCGAATCCGCCGGACCTGTCTGGCTCCGGCAGAACCCAAGCAGTCAGCCACAAGGAGACCGAACCGTGAAGAGCGCCGTGGAGACCCTGAACCCGACCCGGGTTCGGCTCACTGTCGAGGTGCCCTTCGAGGAGCTCAAGGACAGCCTCGACGCGGCGTACAGCAAGATCAACCAGCAGGTCACGGTGAAGGGCTTCCGCAAGGGCAAGATCCCTGCCCGCGTCATCGACCAGCGGTTCGGCCGCGGTGCGGTCCTGGAGGAGGCGGTCAACGACGCGCTTCCGAAGTTCTACACCGAGGCGGTCAACGAGGCCGAGCTGAGCCCGCTGGGCCAGCCCGAGGTCGACATCACCGAGCTGAAGGACGGCGAGACGCTGAACTTCACCGCCGAGGTCGACGTCCGCCCGGCCCTGGAGATCCCGGACTACTCCGGCATCGAGGTCGAGGTCGACGCCATCGAGGTCACCGACGAGGACGTCGAGAAGTCGGTCGAGCAGCTGCGCGAGCGCTTCGCCTCCACCTCCCCGGTGGAGCGCGCCGCCGAGGACGGCGACGTCGTCACCATCGACCTGGAGGCCAAGGTCGACGGCGAGGTGCTGGAGGACGGCATCGCCAGCGGCGTCTCGTACACCATCGGCTCCGGTGAGCTGCTGGACGGCATCGACGACGCCGTCAAGGGCCTGTCCGCCGGCGAGGAGAGCACCTTCACCTCCGAGCTGAAGGGCGGCTCCGCCGCGGGCAAGGAGGCCGAGGTCACCGTCAAGGTCACCCAGGTCGCCAAGCGTGAACTGCCGGAGCTGGACGACGACTTCGCGCAGCTCGCCTCCGAGTTCGACACCCTGGACGAGCTCAAGGCGGACAGCCGCAAGCGCCTCGCGAACATGAAGGAGTTCGACCAGGCCACGCAGGCCCAGGAGCGCGTCCTGGAGAAGCTCCTGGAGCTGGTCGAGGTCCCGGTCCCCGAGAAGCTGCTCGAGGACGAGGTCAACACCCGCAAGCACAACCTTGAGCACCACCAGCTCGGCCAGATGGGCCTGACCCTCGACAAGTACCTGGAGATCCAGGGCAAGACCGCCGAGGAGTTCGAGACCGAGACCCGTGAGGCCGCGGTCAAGGGCATCAAGACCCAGTTCGTCCTGGACGAGCTGGTCAAGAAGGAGCAGCTGAACGTCAACCAGGAGGAGCTCACCGAGCACCTCATGCGGCGTGCGGCCTCCTCCGGCATGTCCCCCGACCAGTTCGCCCAGGCCGTCGTCGAGGGCGGTCAGGTGCCGCTCCTGGTCGGCGAGGTCGCCCGCGGCAAGGCCCTGGCCGTCGTGGTCGAGGCCGCCACGGTGAAGGACACCAACGGCGAGATCGTGGACCTCGGCGACGACGAGGACGAGGCGACCGAGGCCCCCGAGGCCGAGGCCACCGAGGAGCCCACCGAGGCCTGAGCCGCCTCACGGCACCTCTGAAGCTCGCACGACGGGCCTCCGGGACTTCCCGGAGGCCCGTCGTCGTACCCCCCCCGGCCAAGCCACTACAAGGGCACCTCGTCATCCCGGCGAGACCGCCGCCCCCAAAGGCACCTCGTCACTCCGGCGGGATCAGCCAACCCCAGGGCCGCCTCGTCATCCCGGCGAGACCAGCCGGCCCGAAGGGGCGCGGGGAACTGCGCGACAAGCCACATACGGCCCGCACCCCGACGACCACCCTCACCCGCCCCCGATCCGCACCCGGCACCTCCTGATCCGCACTCGGCCCCCCCCGATCCGCACTCGGCCCCCCCGATCCGCACCCGGCGCCTCCCGATCCGCACCCGCCCCCACCCGCGGAGCGCTACGCCCCCGGCGAACAGCCGCTACTCCGGGATTCCCCGAAGGTGCCCGAGCGTTAGGGTCCATGAGTACGGGGGCAGGGGAGTCTCCTGAAACTCCCGAACCCCCGGCAGGACGACGTGAGACGGCCCGGCGCCGTCGTGAGACGAGCAGGTGGATACGTGACGAATCTGATGCCCTCCGCCGCCGGCGAGCCCTCCATCGGTGGCGGCCTCGGCGACCAGGTCTACAACCGGCTGCTCGGCGAGCGGATCATCTTCCTCGGCCAGCAGGTCGACGACGACATCGCCAACAAGATCACCGCTCAGCTGCTGCTCCTCGCCGCTGACCCGGACAAGGACATCTACCTCTACATCAACAGCCCCGGTGGCTCGGTGACGGCCGGCATGGCGATCTACGACACCATGCAGTACATCCCGAACGACGTGGTCACCATCGCGATGGGCATGGCGGCCTCCATGGGCCAGTTCCTGCTCACCGGCGGCGCCGCGGGCAAGCGCTTCGCGCTGCCGCACGCGGACATCATGATGCACCAGGGCTCCGCGGGCCTCGGCGGTTCGGTCACGGACATCAAGATCCAGGCCGAGTACCTGCTGCGCACCAAGCGCCGCATGGCCGAGCTGACCGCGCTGCACTCCGGCCAGACCTTCGAGACGATCACCCGCGACGCCGACCGCGACCGCTGGTTCACCCCGGAAGAGGCCAAGGAGTACGGTCTCATTGACGAGATCATCACGAACGCCTCGGGTGTTCCGGGAGGCGGCGGCACCGGTGCCTGACCGGCCCGGCCACGCCACGCACCGCCACTACTCACGCCCCCCAGAACGCCACCAGGACGGTGAACATCCCATGAGCAACTTCCCCGGCGCGGCCAGCGGCCTGTACGAAGGGCCCCGGCCCGACGCCCGCTACGTGATCCCGCGCTTCGTCGAGCGCACCTCCCAGGGCGTCCGCGAGTACGACCCGTACGCGAAGCTCTTCGAGGAGCGCGTGATCTTCCTGGGCGTCCAGATCGACGACGCCTCCGCCAACGACGTCATGGCGCAGCTGCTGTGCCTGGAGTCGATGGACCCGGACCGGGACATCTCGATCTACATCAACAGCCCCGGCGGCGACATGACCGCCCTGACGGCGATCTACGACACGATGCAGTTCGTGAAGCCCGACATCCAGACGGTGTGCATGGGCCAGGCGGCCTCCGCCGCGGCCGTGCTGCTCGCCGCCGGCACTCCGGGCAAGCGCATGGCGCTGCCGAACTCCCGCGTGCTGATCCACCAGCCGGCCGGCTCCACCGGCCGCGGCCAGCTCTCCGACCTGGAGATCATCGCCAAGGAGTTCACCCGGATGCGCGAGCAGCTGGAGAACATGCTGGCCAAGCACTCGAACCAGCCGCTGGAGAAGATCCGCGAGGACATCGAGCGCGACAAGATCCTCACGGCCGAGGAGGCGCTGGAGTACGGCCTCGTCGACCAGATCATCTCCACCCGCAAGCTGAACAACGCCGAGGTCCGCTGACGCGGAGCGGCGCGCTCTCACGCCCCCCGCGGCAGGGCTCACGGCAAGTGAACCCTGCCAAGGGGGGCCCGAACATCGGGCCCGGCAAGGTACCGTCGGACATAAGGCAGCACCAGGAGCCGCTGGAACGCAGTGTCCAGGCGGCTCCCAGGCGAAGGGGAAGCACACCGTGGCACGCATCGGTGACGGCGGCGATCTGCTCAAGTGCTCGTTCTGCGGCAAGAGCCAGAAGCAGGTCAAGAAGCTCATCGCAGGGCCCGGTGTGTACATCTGCGACGAGTGCATCGATCTCTGCAACGAGATCATCGAGGAGGAGCTCGCCGAGACCAGCGAGGTGCGCTGGGAGGAGCTGCCCAAGCCCCGCGAGATCTACGAGTTCCTTGAGGGCTACGTGGTCGGCCAGGAGGCCGCCAAGAAGGCCCTGTCCGTCGCGGTGTACAACCACTACAAGCGGGTCCAGGCGGGTGAGAACGGCGGCGGGAGCGGCCGTGACGACGCCATCGAGCTGGCGAAGTCCAACATCCTGCTGCTGGGCCCCACGGGCTCCGGCAAGACCCTCCTCGCCCAGACCCTGGCCCGCATGCTGAACGTGCCGTTCGCCATCGCCGACGCGACCGCGCTGACCGAGGCGGGCTATGTCGGCGAGGACGTGGAGAACATCCTCCTCAAGCTCATCCAGGCCGCCGACTACGACGTCAAGAAGGCCGAGACGGGCATCATCTACATCGACGAGATCGACAAGGTGGCCCGCAAGAGCGAGAACCCGTCGATCACCCGCGATGTCAGCGGCGAGGGCGTGCAGCAGGCCCTGCTGAAGATCCTGGAGGGCACCACCGCCTCGGTCCCGCCGCAGGGCGGCCGCAAGCATCCGCACCAGGAGTTCATCCAGATCGACACGACGAACGTGCTGTTCATCGTGGGCGGCGCCTTCGCCGGTCTGGAGAAGATCATCGAGGCGCGCGCGGGCGCCAAGGGCATCGGCTTCGGCGCCACCATCCTCTCCAAGCGCGAGCTGGAGGCCAAGGACGTCTTCGAGGACGTCATGCCGGAGGACCTGGTCAAGTTCGGCATGATCCCCGAGTTCATCGGCCGGCTGCCGGTGATCACCTCGGTGCACAACCTGGACCGCGAGGCCCTGCTGAAGATCCTCGTCGAGCCGCGCAACGCGCTGGTCAAGCAGTACCAGCGCCTCTTCGAACTCGACGGCGTGGAGCTGGACTTCGAGCGCGAGGCCCTGGAGGCCATCGCCGACCAGGCCATCCTCCGCCAGACCGGCGCCCGCGGCCTGCGCGCCATCATGGAGGAAGTCCTCCAGGGCGTGATGTACGAGGTCCCGTCCCGCAAGGACGTCGCCCGCGTCGTCATCACCGCCGACGTGGTCCTCTCGAACGTCAACCCGACCCTGATCCCGCGCGACGCCCGCGGCCGGGGCTCGGGCGAGCAGAAGACGGCGTAACCAGCCGCCCGTACGACGCCGAAGGGGCCCCGGTCACCGGACCGGGGCCCCTTTCACGCGCCTTGGGGGTGTTCGGCAGGCCGACAATAAGGCAACAGGCTTGTATGCCCGAGCGGTTACGCCTTGACCCGCACGTCGTTGCGCAGCTTCGCCGTCAGGTCCGCCGTGTCGTCCAGGGAGCCGGCCTGGCCCGAGGCGAGGGAGGCCACGCTGTAGTTCGTCACGAGCGCGACGGTGCTGTGGTCGCCCCAGATGCACACCGGCATCTTGAAGCTCTTGGGCATGCCGGCGTCCGAGGACGAGGAGTCGGTGCTGTCGATCTGCGCCATCTGGCACTTCATGACGCCGTTGGAGAACCCGGCCGGATGGACGGTCTCCGGGCTGCCGATCAGCTTGCCCGTGACGTCGGAGTCGCTCTGGTCCTTCGACGCCTCCGACTTGGCCTTGGCGAACATCGCGTCCACCACGCTCTCGGGGTCGTCGATGGCGCCGTACACCCCGCTGAGGGACAGGCCCTTCTTCGTCAGCCCGGTCCCGGACTCGTAACCGGCGCTGACCTCGGTGGGGTTCTTGACGCCCCACTTCTGGAAGTCCGCCTTGTCGGAGTCGTCGAACCCGCCCGAGGTCCCGTCCGAGCCGTCCTGCTTGGTGTACGTCCCGTTGATCACCGAGCTCGGGGTGATCAGCTTGTGCGGTCCGTCGTCCGCGACGCTGCCGCTGCCGCCACCGAGCAGGACGGCCGCGCCCGCCACGATCGCCGCCACGACCACGACCGAGCCGATGATCAGAGCGGCCTTCTTCTTGCCGCCGCCCGGCTGGGGCGGCTGCGGCATGCCGCCGTACGGCTGCTGCTGACCGTAAGGAGCCTGGCCGTAGGGCTGCTGGCCGTACGGGTTCTGCTGCGGGGGTGTCCCCGGCTGCTGGGGGTAGCCGTAGCCCGGCTGCGGCGGGGCCTGCTGCGGGTAGCCGTAACCGGGCTGCGGCGGCGCCTGGGGCGGGGCCTGCGGCGGCTGACCGTACGGGCCGGCCGGGGGCTGCTGGCCGTACGGACCGGGCTGCGGCGGCTGCCCGTACGGGCCGGGCTGCCCCGGCGGGCCGTAGGGGCCCGGCTGCTGGGGTGGCTGGCCGTACGGGCCCGGCTGGTTGGTGCTCATCTCTGGGATCCCCCTAGGACGCTTATATGTCCCTGACATCCTGAACCAGCCCGCGAGGGCGCAGGGCACCGGGGGCCGCACCGTTACAGAACAAACGCGTTTCGGGACCCGCCCGTGACCCCTCTAAACTGACCCCCGTGACCGAGAACGCTCAGCAGCAGCCACCCGCGCCCGACACCGAACTGCCGACCCAGTACGCGCCGGCCGATGTAGAGGGGCCGCTGTACGAGCGCTGGGTAGAGCGGGGCTACTTCGAGGCGGACGCGACGAGCGACAAGCCGCCGTACACCGTCGTCATCCCGCCGCCCAACGTCACCGGCTCCCTCCACCTGGGCCACGCCTTCGAGCACACCCTCATCGACGCCCTGACCCGCCGCAAGCGCATGCAGGGCTACGAGACCCTGTGGCAGCCCGGCATGGACCACGCCGGCATCGCCACCCAGAACGTGGTCGAGCGCGAGCTCGCCAAGGAGGGCAAGTCCCGCCACGACCTGGGCCGCGAGGCGTTCGTCGAGCGCGTCTGGAAGTGGAAGGGCGAGTCCGGCGGCCAGATCTCCGGCCAGATGCGCCGCCTCGGCGACGGCGTCGCCTGGTCCCGCGAGCGCTTCACCATGGACGAGGGCCTCTCCCAGGCCGTCCAGACCATCTTCAAGCGGCTCTACGACGACGAGCTGATCTACCGCGCCGAGCGCATCATCAACTGGTGCCCGCGCTGTCTGACGGCCATCTCGGACATCGAGGTGGAGTACCAGGACGACGACGGCGAGCTGGTCTCCATGCGGTATGGCGACGGGGACGACTCGATCGTCGTCGCCACCACCCGCGCCGAGACGATGCTCGGCGACACCGCCGTCGCCGTCCACCCCGAGGACGAGCGCTACCGGCACCTCGTCGGCAAGCTCATCAAGCTCCCGCTGACCGACCGCTCCATCCCGGTCGTCGCCGACGCCCATGTGGACCCCGAGTTCGGCACCGGCGCCGTCAAGGTGACCCCGGCGCACGACCCGAACGACTTCGAGATCGGCCAGCGCCACGACCTGCCGTCCATCACCGTGATGGACGAACACGCCGTGATCACCGTCCACGGCCCCTTCCAGGGCATGGACCGCCTGGAGGCCCGCTCCGCCATCGTCGCCGCGCTGCGCGCCGAGGGCCGGATCGTCGCCGAGAAGCGGCCGTACGTCCACTCGGTCGGCCACTGCTCGCGCTGCAAGACCACCATCGAGCCGCGCCTGTCCATGCAGTGGTGGGTCAAGGTCGGCCCGCTCGCCAAGGCCGCGGGTGACGCGGTCCGCGAGGGCAAGGTCAAGATCCACCCGCAGGAGATGGAGAAGCGGTACTTCGACTGGGTCGACAACCTCCACGACTGGTGCATCTCGCGGCAGTTGTGGTGGGGCCACCGGATCCCGGTGTGGTACGGCCCCGAGGGCGAGGTCGTCTGCGTCGGCCCCGGCGAGCAGCCGCCCGCCGGCGAGGGCTGGCACCAGGACACCGACGTCCTCGACACCTGGTTCTCCTCCGGCCTGTGGCCCTTCTCCACCCTGGGCTGGCCGGAGCGGACCGAGTCGCTCGCGAAGTTCTACCCGAACTCCGTCCTGGTCACCGGCTACGACATCCTCTTCTTCTGGGTCGCCCGGATGATGATGTTCGGCCTGTACGCGATGGACGGCACCCCGCCGTTCCACACCATCGCCCTGCACGGCATGGTCCGCGACCAGTTCGGCAAGAAGATGTCGAAGTCCTTCGGCAACGCGGTCAACCCGCTGGACTGGATGGACAAGTACGGCAGCGACGCCCTGCGCTTCACGCTGGCCCGCGGCGCCAACCCCGGCGTCGACGTGCCGATCGGCGAGGACTGGGTCCAGGGCTCGCGCAACTTCGCCAACAAGATCTGGAACGCGACGCGCTTCGCGCTGATGAACGGCGCGACGGTCGAGGGCCCGCTGCCGGACGCCTCGAAGCTCTCGGCGACGGACCGCTGGATCCTCTCCCGGCTCAACTCGGTCGTGGCCGAAGTCGACGCGCTGTACGAGGACTTCCAGTTCGCCAAGCTGTCGGACGCCCTGTTCCACTTCGCGTGGGACGAGGTCTTCGACTGGTACGTCGAGCTGTCCAAGACCGTTTTCCAGGCGGGCGGCGAGCCGGCCGAGGTCTCCAAGCGGGTCCTGGGCGAGGTCCTGGACGTCACCCTGAAGCTGCTGCACCCGGTGGTCCCGTTCGTCACGGAGACGCTGTGGACGACGCTGACCGGCGGCGAGTCCATCGTCATCGCCGAGTGGCCGGCCGACAGCGGGTTCCGCGACGCGGCCGCCGAACAGGAGATCTCCGCGCTCCAGTCGGTGATCACCGAGGTCCGCCGCTTCCGCGCCGACCAGGGCCTCCAGCCGGGCCAGCGGGTCCCGGCCCGGCTCACCCTGGACGGCACGTCGCTCGCCCCGCACGAGGCGGCCATCCGCCAGCTGCTGCGCCTCCAGCCGGAGGGCGACTCCTTCACGGCGACGGCCACCCTGCCGATCGCCGGCGCCGAGGTCGCCCTCGACCTCTCCGGCACCATCGACGTGGCCGCCGAGCGCAAGCGCCTGGCGAAGGACCTGGCCGCCGCGCAGAAGGAACGCCAGCAGGCCGAGGCCAAGCTGGGCAACGAGGCCTTCCTGGCGAAGGCCCCGGACCACGTCGTGGAAAAGATCCGCACCCGCCTCACCAAGGCCGGCGAGGACATCTCCCGCATCGAAAACCAACTGGCGAAGCTGCCGCAGGCGTAACGGCCCGTACGGCCCCGAGGGCCCCGGCACCGACAAGGTGCCGGGGCCCTCGGGCGTCTTCGGGGCGGGAAGCCGTTGGAAGCGTGAACCGGTGACTTGGAAGCCGCTGGAAGCGTGAGGCGTTTCGCGTTGCCGATCGCTTTGGTGCCGGCGAGGCGTCGGGATGCGTGCCCTCTCCGGGGCCGCGAGGCCGCTGGCAGCGTGAACCGGTTCACGTGGCCGACAGCGCCGAATGCCGACCAGGCGCCAGGGCCATCGCCGAGCGAGGGCGCGGGGCGGTACTGGTGTGCGGCTCCGCCGCGGCGGCGTGACAAGCCCCGACGCGCCCGCACTCGTACGCGCCGTTCAGCCACCCCCGAACCGCCGCCGCGCGCCCCCGTGCCGCTCCGTAGACTGATACCCGTGAGCGACCTCCCGCACGAGAACGACCGGCCCGACCCCCTCGACTCCTTCGAGGAGATCATCGAGGCCGAGACCGACCGCGACCCCGACCTCGCCGTCATCGAGGCCGGCAGCCGTACCCTCCGTACCCAGGGCGGCGCGCCGCAGGCCGACGTGCCCGCGCGGCCCGAGGACCCGGAGGTCGACAAGGCGCTGCGCGAGGTCGAGGCGGAGCTGGCGACCCGCTGGGGCGAGACCAAGCTGGAGCCCTCGGTCAGCAGGATCTCCGCGCTGATGGACGTCCTGGGCGACCCCCAGCGCTCGTACCCCTCGATCCACATCACGGGCACCAACGGCAAGACCTCCACCGCCCGCATGATCGAGTGCCTGCTCGGCGCCTTCGAACTGCGCACCGGCCGCTACACCAGCCCCCACGTGCAGTCCGTCACCGAGCGGATCAGCCTGGACGGCGCCCCGGTCTCCGCCGAGCGCTTCATCGAGACCTACCAGGACATCAAGCCGTACATCGAGATGGTGGACGCCGCCCAGGAGTACCGGCTGTCCTTCTTCGAGGTCCTCACCGGCATGGCCTACGCCGCCTTCGCGGACGCGCCGGTCGACGTGGCCGTCGTGGAGGTCGGCATGGGCGGCTCCTGGGACGCCACCAACGTGATCGACGGCGACGTCGCCGTCGTCACCCCGATCGGCCTGGACCACACCGACCGCCTCGGCGGCACCACCGGGGAGATCGCCGGCGAGAAGGCCGGCATCATCAAGCAGGGCGCCACCGTCATCCTGGCCCAGCAGCCCGTGGACGCCGCCCAGGTGCTGCTGAAGAAGGCCGTGGAGGTCGACGCCACCGTGGCCCGCGAGGGCCTGGAGTTCGGCGTCATGGGCCGCCAGGTCGCCGTCGGCGGGCAGATGCTCACCCTGCGCGGCCTCGGCGGCGAATACCCCGAGGTCTACCTCCCGCTGCACGGCGCCCACCAGGCGCACAACGCGGCCGTGGCGCTCGCCGCCGTGGAGGCGTTCTTCGGCGTCGGCGCCCAGCGCGCCGAACCGCTGGACATCGACACCGTCCGCAAGGCGTTCGCCGCCGTCTCCTCGCCGGGCCGCCTGGAGGTCGTACGGCGGTCTCCCACCGTCGTCCTGGACGCCGCGCACAACCCGGCCGGCGCCGAGGCCACCGCGGAGGCGGTGCGCGAGGCGTTCGACTTCACGCGGCTGATCGGCGTGGTCGGCGCGAGCGGCGACAAGAACGTGCGCGGGCTGCTGGAGGCCTTCGAACCGATCTTCGCCGAGGTCGTCGTCACCCAGAACTCCAGCCACCGCGCCATGGACGCGGACGAACTGGCCGCCATCGCCGTCGAGGTCTTCGGCGACGAGCGGGTCCAGGTCGAACCGCGGCTGCCCGACGCCCTGGAGGCCGCGATCACGCTGGCCGAGGAAGAGGGCGAGTTCGCGGGCGGCGGGGTGCTGGTCACCGGTTCCGTCATCACGGTCGGCGAGGCCCGGCTGCTGCTGGGCAAGGGCTGAGGAGTCCGACGTGCGTACGCTCTGTTCATCCACGCTGATCGGCGAGTTCTTCGTCATCGGCTTCGCCGGTCTGGTCGCCATGAAGGATCCGAGCCTGTCGGTCTCCACCGTCTGGCTGGTCAGCGGCATCGCCATGGTCCTGTGCGTGCTGCTGTGCGGCATGGTGACCCGTCCCGGCGGCGTCGCCCTCGGCTGGGCCCTCCAGATCGCCCTGATCGCCTCCGGCGTCTTCGTGCCGACCATGTACTTCATGGGCGCGGTGTTCGCGGCCCTGTGGTGGGCCTCGGTGCACTTCGGCCGGAAGGTGGACGAGGCGAAGGCCCGGTTCGCGGCCACCGCCGAGCCCCCGGCTGACGCTGCGTAACGGGCGCACGGACACGCCCTGTAACCTCGTCCCACCGCACACGTCCCACGCGTAAGGAGTCCCCCGTGAGCCAGCGCACCCTCGTCCTGCTCAAGCCCGACGCCGTCCGTCGCGGCCTGACCGGCGAGATCATCAGCCGTATCGAGCGCAAGGCCGGCTGGCAGATCACCGCGCTGGAACTGCGCACCCTGGACCAGGACACGCTGGAGCAGCACTACGGCGAGCACAAGGGCAAGCCCTTCTACGAGCCGCTGGTAGCGTTCATGTCCTCCGGTCCCGTCGTCGCCCTGATCGTCGAGGGCGAGCGGGTCATCGAGGGCGTGCGGCAGCTGGCCGGCCCGACCGACCCGATCGCGGCCCAGCCCGGCTCCATCCGCGGCGACTTCGGCGTCATCGTCCGGGAGAACCTGATCCACGCCTCCGACTCCGAGGAGTCCGCCGAGCGCGAGGTGAAGATCTTCTTCCCGGCGCGCGCGTAATACCGGCGATAGAGGGAACGAGCGCCCCCGAACGCCCGTCTCCACAAGCGGGGCGGCCCGCCATCTGGTGACAATGGCCAGGACCCTCGCGCAGTGTTCGTGCAGGCGCGTTTACGATAGAGGCCTTCACGTCACAGCACCCGCCTCGCCTTGCCTGACATGCCCTCAAAAGCTCAGGAAGGCCAGATGAATCCGGATGGGGAACTCAATGTCGTTCATCGGCCGTGACATGGCTGTCGACCTCGGGACCGCCAACACGCTGGTGTACGTCAGGGGTCGCGGAATCGTACTGAACGAGCCGTCCGTCGTCGCGATCAACACCAACACCGGTGGCATCCTGGCGGTCGGCGCCGAAGCGAAGAAGATGATCGGCCGGACGCCGGGGAACATCGTGGCGGTCCGGCCGCTGAAGGACGGCGTCATCGCCGACTTCGAGATCACCGAGCGGATGCTGCGCTACTTCATCCTGAAGATCCACAAGCGCCGCTATCTGGCCCGCCCGCGCGTCGTCGTCTGCGTGCCCTCGGGCATCACGGGCGTCGAGCGCCGCGCGGTGATCGAGGCCTCCACCCAGGCGGGCGCCCGCCAGGTGCACATCATCGAGGAGCCCATGGCCGCGGCCATCGGCTCCGGCCTGCCGGTCCACGAGGCCACGGGCAACATGGTGGTGGACATCGGCGGCGGCACCACGGAGGTCGCGGTCATCTCCCTCGGCGGCATCGTCACGGCCCAGTCCATCCGGGTGGCGGGCGACGAGCTGGACAACGCGATCATCCAGTACATCAAGAAGGAGTACAGCCTTCTCCTGGGTGAGCGCACCGCCGAGCAGATCAAGATCACCATCGGTTCCGCGTACGAACTCGACTCCGACGAGCACACCGAAGTGCGCGGCCGGGACCTGGTGTCCGGGCTGCCCAAGACCGTCGTCATCTCGGCCGCCGAGGTCCGCAAGGCGATCGAGGAACCGGTCAACGCGATCGTGGACGCGGTCAAGACGACCCTCGACAAGTGCCCGCCGGAGCTGTCCGGCGACATCATGGACCGGGGCATCGTGCTGACCGGCGGCGGCGCCCTGCTGCGCGGTCTGGACGAGCGGCTGCGCCGCGAGACCGGCATGCCGATCCACATCGCCGAGGACCCGCTGGACAGCGTGGCGCTCGGCTCCGGCAAGTGCGTCGAGGAGTTCGAGGCGCTCCAGCAGGTTCTGGACGCCCAGCCGCGTCGATGACACGGCGCACCGATTCCGCCGTACGAGACGTTCTCCTCTCGTACGGCGGATCGTTGATATAGAGGCATAAGCTCCCCCAAAGCTCCCCCCGATGGGCGGCTTGGATTTGCGCCGCACCTTTCGCGCTTTTTCCGGGGGGTCCCACGAATTCCTACTTGAGGAAGGGCACGGCCGCCGCACGTGAGGGACACCAAAGAGAGCCGGCTGCTCCTGGTCCTGCTGATCGCCATCGCGTTCGCGTTGATCACCGTGGATATCCGAGGGGGCCGGAACTCCCCGGTCGACGGTGCCCGGCAGGTCGCGGCCACCGTGTTCGGCCCGGTGGAGGACGGACTGTCCTCGGCGGTCGACCCGGTCGGCAACGCCGTCTCCGCGATCCGCGACTCGGGCTCCCGGCACAGCAGACTCGCCACGCTGGAGAAGGAGAACGCGGCCCTCAAGGCGAAGCTCGGCAGCGACGACCGCGACCGCAGCCGGCTCAAGCAGCTCGACGGCATGCTGAAGCTCGCGGGCGAGGGCCAGTACGGCATCAAGGGCGCCCAGGTCATCGCCATAGGGTCGGCGCAGGGCTTTTCCTGGACCATCACCATCGACGTCGGCGCGAGCGACGGCATCAAGCGGGACATGACGGTCCTCAACGCCGACGGCCTGGTCGGCCGGGTCACCACGGTCGGGCCCGACACCTCCACGGTGCTGCTCGCCAACGACCCGGACTTCACCGTCGGCACCCGGATGGAGGGCACCGACGAACTCGGCTTCGCCTCCGGGCAGGGCGACCGCCCGCTGCGCGTCCAGCTCCTCAACGGCAAGGCCGAGGTGAAGAAGGGCGACCGCCTGGTCACCTTCGGCTCGGAGTCCGACAAGCCGTTCGTGCCCGGCGTGCCGGTCGGCGTGGTCTCGCGTGTCGACCCCTCCGGCGGCGGCCTGACCCGCACCCTGTACGTCACCCCGTACGTCAGCTTCACCAAGCTGGACGTCGTCGGCGTGGTCGTCCAGGCTCCGAAGAAGGACCCGCGCGACGAGGTCCTGCCGGCCAAGCCCAAGCCGGTCCCGACGCCCACCGTGACTGTCACGGTGACCCCGTCCGCGGGCACCGGCTCGGGCGGCGGGCAGAGCGACGGGTCACCGGGCGACCAGTCGTCGGGCGGCCCGTCCCCGTCCGATGAACCGCAGACCGACGACCAGCCGTAGGAGCCCCATCCCCATGCGTGTCAACCGGATCCTGCTCTCCGTGCCGCTGGTCGTGGTCGCCCTGGTGATCCAGGTGAGCGTCCTCGCCCGCCTCCATCTGCCGGGTGCCGTCCCCGATCTGCTGCTGCTGACCGTCCTCGGCCTGGCCATGGTGTACGGCCATGTCGGGGGCGCCCTCGTCGGGTTCGCCGCCGGTCTGCTGGCCGACCTGGCCCCGCCCGCGGACCACGCGGCCGGCCGCTACGCCCTGGTGCTCTGCGTGACCGGCTACTTCGCCGGGCTGGTCAAGCCGGACCACGGCCGGCTGCGGTCGGCGACCGGCCCGATGGCCGTGGTCGTCGTGGCCGCGATCGGCTCCACGCTGCTGTACGCCGGGGTCGGCGCCCTGGTCGGCGACACCGCCGCCCGCCATGTCGGGCTGCCCGGCCTGCTCATCTCGGCCGCCCTGTACGACCTGCTGCTGGCCCCCTTCGTGGTCCCGGCGGTGATGTGGCTGGCCCGCCGCGGCGAGCACGACCCGCTGGCCGAGACCGCCACCAGCGCCAAGGCGGCCGACATCTCCTCCGGCTGGCTGTCCTCCGGCACCGGGCTGCGCATCGGCAGCCAGCGCGGCGGGCTCGGCGCGCTCAAGGCCAAGGCCCGCACCCGCTCCGCGCGGGTCGGCCGGATCAAGGGGGTCAAGCGCCTGTGAACGCGCGTCAGGCCCCCGGCGACCGGGGCGATTCACTCGAACGGGTCGGCTTTCGCGGAACGCGGGCTCACAGACTGATCGTTCATCATTCGTACGCGCGCGGTCCGGTCGCACACACGTGCCGCGCGTCCGGACGTCCGTGCGCTGAGAGGGGGAGCAGCCCGCAGTGACCAACATCCCCGAGACCGGCCGGACCCCACGGGTCCAGATCCGGCTCGTCGTGATCCAGATCCTCGTCCTCTCCCTGCTCGGCACGCTCGGCGGCCGGCTGTGGTACCTCCAGATCCGGGAGGGCGCCCAGTACCAGAAGGAGGCGTCGGGCAACCACGTCCAGCAGGTCGTCCAGCCCGCCGTGCGCGGCGAGATCCTGGACGCCCGCGGCGTGCCCCTCGCGGACAACGAGACGCGGCTGGTGGTCTCCGCCTCCCGCACCGACCTGCTCAAGCAGAAGGACGACGGCAAGGCGGTCCTGACCAAGCTGGCCGGGGTCCTCGGCATGCCGACCGAGGACGTCATGCAGAAGGTCCGCCTCTGCGACGCCAAGACCCCCCAGCCGTGCTGGAACGGATCGCCGTACCAGCCCATCCCGATCACCGACAAGGCCACGCCCCGCCAGGCCCTCCAGATCCGCGAGCGCTCCGAGGACTTCCCCGGCATCACCGCCGAGCCCGAGGCCGTGCGCCGCTATCCGGGCCCCGGCAAGTCCAACACCGCGCAGGTCCTCGGCTATCTCTCCCCGGTCACCGACGACGAGATCCAGAAGGCCAAGGACACCAGCTCGCCCTACCTGCGCTCGGACATGGTCGGCCGCTCGGGCCTGGAGCGGGAGTACGACAAGGAGCTGCGCGGCAAGGCCGGCGTCACCCGTTACGAGGTGGACAACCTCGGCCGCGTCATCGGCAAGGCCAAGTCGGACGCCGCCCAGCCCGGTTCGAACCTGGTCACCAGCATCGACTCCCGCGTCCAGCGCGTCGCCGAGTACGAACTGGACAAGGCGATGAAGGCCGCCCGCACCCAGTACGACTCCATCACCGGCGAGAACTACAAGGCCGACTCCGGCGCCGTCGTGGTCATGGAGGCCAAGACCGGCCGCATCGTCGCCATGGCCTCCGCGCCCACGTACGACCCGAACGCCTGGGTGGGCGGCATCTCCGCCAAGGACTACAAGGCCCTCACCGGCAAGGACTCCGACTACCCGCTGCTCAACCGGGCCATACAGGGTCAGGCCGCGCCCGGCTCGACCTTCAAGGTGGTCTCCACGGCCGCCGCCGTCCAGGCGGGATACGCGTGGAACGGCGGCTACCCGTGCACCAGCGACTACCGGGTGGGCAACCAGGTCTTCAAGAACTTCGAGGGCGAGAACTACGGCGACATCTCGCTGGGCCGCGCCCTGGAGGTCTCCTGCGACACCGTCTTCTACGGCATCGCCGACAAGGAGTGGAAGAAGGACGGCGGCATCAACCCCAAGAAGGGGCAGCCGAAGGACTACTTCTTCAAGACCGCCCACCAGTTCGGCCTCGGCAAGCCGACCGGCGTCGACCTGCCGAACGAGGTGAGCGGCCGCGTCCCGGACCGCCAGTGGAAGCTGGACTACTGGAAGGCCAACAAGGACTCCTGGTGCAAGACCGGCAAAAAGGACGGCACATACGTCGAGAAGATCGCCTACGAGAACTGCCTCGAAGGCGACAAGATGCGCGAGGGTGACGAGATCAACTACTCCATCGGCCAGGGCGACACCCTCGTCACGCCGATCCAGGAGGCGATGATCTACGGCGCCGTCGCCAACGGCGGCACCGAGTACGTCCCGACCATCGGCAAGGCGATCATCAGCCCCGACGGCAAGACCGTCCAGGAGATCAAGCCCAAGGTCGAGCGCAAGCTGCCGGTCACCCAGGCCACCCTCAAGGGCATGGACGACGCCTTCGCGGGCGTCATCACCCGCGGTACGGCCGCCTGGAAGTTCAGCGGCTGGCCGCAGGACAAGATCCCGCTGCACGGCAAGACCGGTACGGCGGAGGTCTACGGCAAGCAGACCACCTCCTGGATGGCCACCTACTCCAAGGACTACACGGTGATCATGACGATCGCCCAGGCCGGTACGGGTTCCGGAGCCTCCGGTGAGGCCGTGCGCAACATCTACAGCGCGCTCTACGGCGTCCAGGGCGACGGCTCCATCGACACCAGGAAGGCGCTGCTGCCCCAGCCGCAGCAGACCCTGCCCAAGGTCCGCACGGACGGCACCATCGTCGCCCCGGCCGTCCCCAAGGACCCGGCGAAGGACACCGAGGCCGCCCAGAAGAACAACCCGAGCAACGGCGGCGACCAGCAGCCCGCCGGCACCGCACCACCCACGAACACGAACGGCAACAGCAACACCCGAAGGCGCCCGCGCCGCAAGCGGGGAAGCCGGAGGATGCCCTCATGACCGGCGTGAACAGCTTCTCCGTCTCCGGGTACGGACCCGCGCGGGCCGGCTGGACCAGGATCTTCGCCCGCGACTCGCTGACGCGGCGCCTGGACTGGCCGATACTGCTGGCCGCGCTCGCCCTGTCGCTGATCGGCTCGCTGCTGGTCTTCTCGGCGACCCGCAACCGCACCGAGATCAACCAGGGAGACCCGTACTTCTTCCTGGAGCGGCACCTGATGAACCTGGGCATCGGGTTCGCCCTGATGGTCGCCACCCTCTGGCTGGGCCACCGCGCCCTGCGCAACGCGGTGCCGATCCTCTACGGCGCCTCCGTCCTGCTCGCTCTGGTGGTGCTCACCCCGCTCGGCGCGACCATCAACGGCCAGCGGAACTGGATCGTGATCGGCGGCTTCTCCGTCCAGCCCGCCGAGTTCCTGAAGATCGCCATCATCCTCGGCATGGCGATGCTGCTGTCCGCGCGGGTGGACGCGGGCGACAAGCCGTTCCCGGACCACCGCACGGTGGCGCAGTCGCTCGGCCTGGCCGCCGTGCCCTGCATGATCCTGCTGCTGATGCCGGACCTCGGTTCGGTGCTGGCGATGGTGGCCATCATCCTGGGCGTGCTGCTCGCCTCCGGCTCCTCCAACCGCTGGGTGTTCGGGCTGCTCGCCGCCGGGGTGGTGGGCTGTATCGCCATCTGGCAGCTGCACATCCTGGACCAGTACCAGATCAACCGCTTCGCGGCCTTCGCCAACCCGGACCTCGACCCGGCCGGCGTCGGCTACAACACCAACCAGGCCCGCATCGCCATCGGCTCCGGCGGACTGACCGGCGCCGGGCTGTTCCACGGCTCGCAGACCACCGGCCAGTTCGTGCCCGAGCAGCAGACCGACTTCGTGTTCACGGTCGCGGGCGAGGAACTGGGCTTCCTGGGCGCCGGTTTCATCATCTTCCTGATCGGCGTCATCCTGTGGCGCGCCTGCCGGATCGCGCGGGACTCGACCGAGCTGTACGGCACCATCGTGGCCGCGGGGATCGTGGCCTGGTTCGCCTTCCAGTCGTTCGAGAACATCGGCATGACCCTCGGCATCATGCCGGTCACCGGTCTGCCGCTGCCGTTCGTGTCGTACGGCGGGTCATCGATGTTCGCGGTGTGGGTGGCCGTGGGACTCCTGCAATCGATCAAGGTGCAGCGGCCGATGTCGGCGTAAGGCTCACCACCCGGCGCAGGGCGTCCCCGCGGGGGCGCCCTCTGCCGTACCCGCCCGGCGCGCACTAGATTCGGTTCATGGCGGAGACGAAACGCGAGATCGAGCGCAAGTACGCATCCGATGACAGCGGGCTGCCCGACCTGACCGGCGTCGGCGGGGTGGCGACCGTCCTCGACAGGGGCCTGGTCGAACTCGACGCCACCTACTACGACACCGCCGACCAGCGCCTCGCCGCCGCCTCGCTCACCCTGCGCCGCCGCACCGGCGGCTCGGACGCCGGCTGGCACCTCAAACTCCCGGTCGCCCCCGGCGTCCGCGACGAGATCCGGGCCCCGCTCTCCGACACCCTTCCCGCGGAACTCGCCGCCCTGGTCCGCTCACGGGTCCGGGAGGCGGAGCTGGTCCCGCTGGTCCGGCTGCGCTCCGCCCGCGACGTACGCCATCTGGTGGACGCGGACGGCGCCTTGCTGGCCGAGGCGAGCGTGGACGCCGTGACCGCCGAGCGGCTCACCGGTCCGGGCGGCACCGCCCAGTGGACCGAGATCGAGATCGAGCTGGCCGACGGGGGAGACCCCGCCTTCCTCGACCAGGTGGAGAAACGGCTGGCCAGGGCGGGCGTACGGCCGTCCGCCTCGCCCTCCAAACTGGCCCGCGCCCTCGAACACACCGGGGGCCTGCGCCGCCCGCCCGGCAGCTCCGCCGAGCCGGTCACCGCGGGCGACCACGTCCTCGCCTACCTCCGCGCCCAGCGGGACGCCCTGGTCGCCCTCGACCCCGCCGTCCGCCTCGGCACCCCTGACGCCGTGCACCGGATGCGGGTCGCCACCCGTCGCGCCCGCGCCACCCTGCGCACCTTCCGCACCGTCCTCGACCGCGCCGCGACCAAGCCCCTCGCCGCCGAGCTGAAATGGCTCGCGGGCGAACTGGGCGTGGACCGCGACCAGGAGGTGCTGGCCGAGCGGCTGACCACGGCCCTCGACGCCCTCCCGCCCGACCTGGCCACCGGCCCCGCCCGCGAGCGCCTTGCGTCCTGGGCGCGAGCCGGAGGCGCCGGCGCCCACGCCCACCTCGCCGGCGTCCTGGACTCCCCCCGCCACCTCGCCCTGCTGAACACCCTGGACGCCCTGCTCGCGGACCCGCCGCTGCGCAAGGCCGCCGCGCGGAAACCGAAGAAGGCGCTCGGCAAGGCCGTACACAAGGACCTCGCGAAGCTCACCACCCTCGTGGAGCGGGCGCTGGCCCTGCCGCCCGGCACGGAGCGCGACCTCGCCCTGCACGAGGCCCGCAAGAAGGCCAAGCGCACCCGGTACGCCGCCGAGGCCGCCACCCCCGCCCTCGGCGCCCGCGCCCGCGCTCTCACCGCCGCCATGAAGTCCCTCACCACCCTCCTCGGCGACCACCAGGACAGCGTCATGGCCCGCCGCACCCTGCGCGAGCTGGCCGCGGTCGCCCACGCGGCGGGGGAGAGCGCGTTCCCCTACGGGGTGCTGTACGGCAGGGAGGAGGCACGGGCGGCGGCAGCGGAGGCCGAACTGCCGAAGCGGTGGCGGAAGGCCGCGGACCGCTCCTCGGGCTGACCGTTCGGAGGAGGTCCGCGGGCGGGTTACGCTGGATGGTCCCCCCTGTCAGCTCATGAAGGTTCGCGAGATGCCTGTCGAGTCGGTTTTCCCGCAGCTCGAAGCTCTGCTCCCGCACGTGCAGAAGCCGATCCAGTACGTAGGCGGAGAACTCAACTCCACCGTCAAGGACTGGGACGAGTGCGACGTCCGCTGGGCACTCATGTACCCGGACGCGTACGAGGTCGGTCTGCCCAACCAGGGCGTCATGATCCTCTACGAGGTGCTGAACGAACAGGACGGCGTCCTCGCCGAGCGCACGTACAGCGTGTGGCCGGACCTGGAGGCGCTGATGCGCGAGCACCGCGTCCCGCAGTTCACGGTGGACAGCCACCGCCCGGTGAAGGCGTTCGACGTGTTCGGCCTCAGCTTCTCCACGGAGCTGGGCTACACGAACATGCTCACCGCGCTCGATCTGGCCGGCATTCCGCTGGAGTCCAGGGACCGCACCGAGGACGACCCGATCGTCCTGGCCGGCGGCCACGCGGCGTTCAACCCGGAGCCGATCGCCGACTTCATCGACGCGGCGGTCATCGGCGACGGCGAGCAGGCCGTGCTGGACATGACCCGGATCATCCGCGAGTGGAAGGCCGAGGGCCGCCCCGGCGGCCGCGAGGAGGTCCTCTTCCGGCTGGCGAAGACCGGCGGGGTGTACATCCCGGCGTTCTACGACGTCGAGTACCTCCCGGACGGCCGGATCGCCCGTGTGGTGCCGAACCGGTCGGGTGTGCCGTGGCGGGTCTCCAAGCACACCGTCATGGACCTGGACGAGTGGCCCTACCCCAAGCAGCCCCTGGTGCCGCTCGCCGAGACCGTCCACGAGCGCATGTCGGTGGAGATCTTCCGCGGCTGCACCCGCGGCTGCCGCTTCTGCCAGGCGGGCATGATCACCCGCCCGGTGCGCGAGCGCTCGATCACGGGCATCGGCGACATGGTGGAGCGTGGCCTGAACGCGACGGGCTTCGAGGAGGTCGGCCTCCTCTCCCTGTCCTCCGCGGACCACTCGGAGATCGGCGACATCGCCAAGGGCCTGGCGGACCGCTACACGGACGACAAGATCGGCCTGTCGCTGCCCTCCACCCGCGTGGACGCCTTCAACGTCGACCTGGCCAACGAGCTGACCCGCAACGGCCGCCGCTCCGGACTGACCTTCGCCCCCGAGGGCGGCTCCGAGCGCATGCGCAAGGTCATCAACAAGATGGTCTCCGAGGACGACCTGATCCGTACGGTCGCCACGGCCTACGGCAACGGCTGGCGCCAGGTGAAGCTGTACTTCATGTGCGGCCTGCCCACGGAGACCGACGAGGACGTGCTCCAGATCGCCGACATGGCGACCCACGTCATCCAGAAGGGCCGCGAGGTCTCAGGGTCCAACGACATCCGCTGCACCGTCTCGATCGGCGGCTTCGTCCCCAAGCCCCACACCCCCTTCCAGTGGGCCCCGCAGCTGTCGGCGGAGGAGACGGACGCGCGCCTGGAGAAGCTGCGCGACAAGATCCGCGGCGACAAGAAGTACGGCCGTTCCATCGGCTTCCGCTACCACGACGGCAAGCCCGGCATCGTGGAGGGCCTGCTGTCCCGCGGCGACCGCCGGGTCGGCGACGTCATCCGCGCGGTCTACGAGGACGGCGGCCGCTTCGACGGCTGGCGCGAGCACTTCTCCTACGACCGCTGGATGGCCTGCGCCGACAAGGCCCTCGCCGCCCACGGCGTGGACGTCGACTGGTACACCACCCGCGAGCGCACCTACGAGGAGGTCCTCCCCTGGGACCACCTCGACTCCGGCCTGGACAAGGACTGGCTCTGGGAGGACTGGCAGGACGCCCTCGACGAGACCGAGGTCGAGGACTGCCGCTGGACCCCGTGCTTCGACTGCGGCGTCTGCCCGCAGATGGACACGCACATCCAGATCGGCCCGACGGGCAAGAAGCTGCTGCCGCTGACGGTCAAGAACGCGGGGCCGGCGCCGGCTTCGAGTGGCCACGCGCACTGAGGTGAGCGAGTGACGCTTGAGCCCCTTTCCGGAGCGGAAAGGGGCTCATCGCCGTTTCGGCCCGGATCGTGGCCGGTCCGTCGTCCCGCCCCGTAGGGAGCGCCAGCGGGAGTGGGTTCGGGTGACGACGTCGTTCCACTGGCGGCGGACCTCGTCGTCGGGGGTGCGTTCGCCGTGGGAGATGCGGGTCAGTTCGTCGCGGATCTCGCGGCCCACTACGGAGGCGCCGACGATGCAGAGCATCACCGCGAACAGGGCCGAGATCATCGCGAAGACGGCGCCGACGACGCCGTAGCGCTGGGCCGAGGCGTTGAAGAGGTGGGGGAGGTAGAGGGTGGCGCCCACGGAGTAGGCCGCGATGGCCACGGCGCCGGTGACGCCGAAGGGGATCAGGTCCCGCCAGGCGATCCGGTGGGCGGACAGCAGGACGCCGGTCCAGACGAGGAAGACCGCGGTCACCGGCAACTCGACCGCCACGCTCAGCAGATGCGCCCGGCTCTCGCTCGGCAGCGCCTGGACCAGGCCGCTCACCGCCAGGTAGCAGGCGCCGGAGAGCAGCCAGCCCAGACCGTTGCGGGTGTTGCGCACGCTGAGGGACTTCAGCTCCCAGGTCTGCTCGAACAGGCGTTGCAGGGCTCGGGTGAAGCTCAGTGCCGAGACCGCGAGGAACAGCACGCCGAGGACACTGACGTCCGCCTTCTCCTGCTCGGGCGCGAAAAGCGCGTCGACCGCCGCGGCGCCCTCGCCCGTCAGGCCGTACCGCGTGATCAGCTGCCGCGCCACGTCGTACGACCCGACGCTGGTCAGCACCGCCGCGCCCAGGATCACCAGCGGCACCAGCGCGGTCAGGGCGCTGGAGGCGAGGGCCATGGAGCGGTCGAAGCCCGCGACCCGCTGGAAACGGCCCAGCACCCGCAGTGTGAACGCGGGACGCAGCCAGAAGGTGAGGGTCCTGAGCAGGCGCCGGCCACGGTTGTCAGCCGTCATACCCTCCGGGGCAGCGTTCAGAAGGGGGCGAAGGAGCAAAAGGGAGAGTAGTCGTCCGCGGCCGTCCCGCTCCCGGTCGACACGGCGGGAACCTCGGGGCGCCGCGGCACGTACTCTTGAGAGAAGTACGACCGCTCTCACGAAGGACAGGACACTGGGCAAGCGACAGCCCGAAGGCCCGCCGCCCGCACCCGCGGTGCAGCGCATCCGACTGCGCTACACCAAGCGCGGCCGCCTGAGGTTCACCAGCCACCGAGACTTCCAGCGCGCCTTCGAGCGTGCGCTGCGCCGCGCCGACGTACCCATGGCGTACTCGGCCGGATTCACGCCGCACCCGAAGGTGTCGTATGCCAATGCCGCACCCACCGGCACCGGCAGTGAGGCGGAGTACCTGGAGATCGCGCTCACCGCGCCGCGCGACCCCGAGAAACTGCGCGTCCTCCTCGACGAGTCGCTGCCCGCCGGGCTCGACATCGTCGACGCGGTCGAGGCGCACACCTCGGGTCTCGCCGACCGGCTGACGGCCTCCGTCTGGGAGCTCAGGCTCACCGGAGTCGATCCGGCCGACGCCGAGCGCGCGGTCGGGGCCTTCAACGGAGCCGGGTCCGTGGAGGTGCAGCGCATGACCAAGAACGGCGTGCGCACCTTCGACGCCCGCCCGGCCGTGGCGAGCCTTCAGGCGTACGGCGCACCGGCTGATGGGCCGACCGACCAGCCCTGTGCGATACTGCGGCTGGTTGTTCGGCACGTGACGCCTGCCGTACGACCCGACGACGTCCTGTCCGGTCTCCGCGCCGTGGCCGACCTGGCGCCGCCGGTCCCCGCAGCGGTGACCAGGCTGGCGCAGGGGCTGTTCGATGAAGAGACCGGCACGGTGACCGACCCGCTCGCGCCCGACCGCGAGGCGGCCAAGGCCCCCAGGGCCGTACCGGCCGCCGCCGCGACGGCGCAGGTGCCGGAAGGTCCCGCGTAGGGACGGACGCCGTAGCGCCGCCCTCGTACTCGGGAGCCACCTGGGTCGGGCAGCGCACCGACCAGAAGACTTTCGCCAGGCCGTACCGACAAGGCGTACGGAACCGGCGAGACAGGACACAGAGTGCTCCCGTGCGGCGCCCGCGCCCCGGACGGCGGCCATCGCGCATCGCGCGGGCCGCGGACGTCACCGGTGGACGGCCCCTTCGGGCCGGTGCCGGAACCAGGCGCGGCGCCCGGGAGCCTGACGGGAGACAAGCCCGCATGCTCGAGCCGACCGAACCCACCGAGGGTTCCGAACTGAACACACCGAGCGACACCCTGCCGCCGCGCAGGCGTCGCCGTGCCGCCTCCCGGCCCGCGGGTCCGCCCGTCGCCGCGGAGGCGCCCGCCGAGGTGACCGTCCCGGCCATACCGGCCGCGGAGGACACCGAGGAGGACGCCGAGGGGGCGGCGGAGACCGCCGCCGCGGCCCAGGCCGCCCCGCAGGCGACCGAGGAGGCCGGGGAGGCCGCGCCCGCGCGTCCGCGCCGCCGTGCCGCGCGCCGTGCGTCGGCGCCCGCCGGCGCACCCGCCGCCGAGACCGTCGAGTCCGCGGAGACCGTCGCGCCGCCCGCTGCCGCCGAGGTCGCCGAGGGCGGCGAGGTCGTCGTCGGCGAGGAGGCCGCCCCGCGGCGCACCCGCCGCCGGGCCACCCGCAGTGTCGCGACGCCGGGCGCGGAGGCCGAGGCCGCCGTGCAGACCCCGGCCGTGCCCGAGACCCCGGCTGCGGCTGAGGCAGAGGCCGCCGCGCCCGCCGCGCGTCCGCGCCGCCGTACCAGCCGTCGTGCCGCCGCGCCCGCCGCCGAGGTCACCGAGACCGCCGTACCGGCCGCCGGGGCGGACCAGGCCCCGGCCGCCGACGCAGGGACGGCCGGGGAAGAGGCGCCTGCCGCGCGGCCGCGCCGCCGGGCCGCGCGCCGTGCGTCGGCGCCCGCAGGTGCGCCCGCCGCCGCGGAGACCGTCGAGTCCGCGGAGACCGGCGCGCCCGCCGCCGCCGAGGTCGCCGAGGCCGTCGAGCAGGCGGAGACCGTCGCACCGGCCGTCGCCGAGGTCGCCCGGCAGACGGAAGCCGTCGCCCGTGAGGCCGCCGAAGAGGCCGCGCCCGCCGCCCGTACCCGTCGCCGGGCCACCCGCCGCGCCACCGCGCCCGCCGGTGCGCCCGAAGCCGCCGAGGCCGTCGTCCAGATCACCGCCGAGGACGCTCCCGAGGCCCCGCCGGCCGAGGAGGAGCCCCCGGCCGAGGCCGCCCCCGCCCGTACCCGCCGTCGCGCCACCCGCCGCGCCACGGCACCCACCGGCGCGCCGAAGGCCGCCGAGGAGGCCCCGGCCGCGACCGAGCAGGACGAGCCCGCCGCCGAGGCGCCGGCCCCCGTTCCCGGGGCACCGGCCGCCGCCGAGGACACCGAGGACGCCGCCCCGCGGCGTACCCGCCGCCGCGCCACCCGCCGGGTCACCGCGCCCGAGAGCGCCCCCGCGGAGGCCGCGCACACCCCGGAGGTTCCCGTCACCACGCACACCACCGAGGCCGCGCCCGCCGCGGAGTCCGTGCCGGCCGCCGCCGAGGTGTCCGGGGCCGCCGAGAGCCCCGCACCGCGCCGGGCCCGGCGCCGGGCCGTGCGCCCCGCGTCCGGGTTCTCCGAGCCCGCGCGCTCGGCGGGAGGCGAGGAGGGCGCGCGCCGTCCCGCCCGTCCGGCCGTCGCCGTCTTCCAGGCGCCGGTGTTCGCCGAGCCGCGCTTCCAGACGCCGGAGCGGGCCGCCGCCGAAGCCGCGGCGGAGGCCGCCGAGCCGGTCGAGGCCGAGCGGCCCGCGGAGCCGCGGCGCGAGGAGTACGCCGAGGAGCGCGCCGAGACCGGTTCGCGCCGTCGCCGTCGCCGCCGTGGCGAGCGGTCCGAGGAGGCCCCGGCCGCCCCGGTCGCCGTCGAGGACGAGGACGAGGAGCCGGAGGGCGCCGAGGGCGAGGCCGAGGACGGCGAGGGCTACGAGGAGTCGTCCTCGCGCCGCCGTCGCCGCCGGGGCGGCCGTCGCCGCCGCCGCGGAGACGCCGCCGAGGGCGAGGGCGGCGAGGAGTCCGAAGAACTGGCCGCCGAGCAGGCCGCGCAGGACGCCGAGGACACCGCCGAGCAGGAGGAAGAGGACGCCGAGGAGGCGCACGGCGAGGAGCCCGCCGGTTCCAGCGCCGGCAGCCGTCGCCGTCGTCGCCGTCGCCGGCGCGCCGGGGAGAGCGCCGTGGACGGCGAGCCGTCCGCCGACGACCCCGAGCGTACGGTCGTCAAGGTCCGCGAGCCGCGCAAGCCGAGCGAGCCGTCCGACGAGGTGCAGTCCATCAAGGGCTCGACCCGTCTGGAGGCGAAGAAGCAGCGCCGCCGCGAGGGCCGTGAGCAGGGCCGCCGCCGCGTCCCGATCATCACCGAGGCCGAGTTCCTGGCCCGCCGGGAGGCCGTCGACCGTGTGATGGTCGTCCGCCAGCACGGCGAGCGCACGCAGATCGGCGTTCTTGAGGACAACGTGCTCGTGGAGCACTACGTCAACAAGGAGCAGTCGACGTCGTACGTCGGCAACGTCTACCTCGGCAAGGTGCAGAACGTGCTGCCGTCGATGGAGGCCGCCTTCATCGACATCGGCAAGGGCCGCAACGCCGTGCTGTACGCCGGCGAGGTCAACTTCGGCGCGCTCGGCATGGGCAACGGCCCGCGGCGCATCGAGTCCGCCCTCAAGTCCGGGCAGTCGGTCCTGGTGCAGGTCACCAAGGACCCGATCGGGCACAAGGGCGCGCGGCTGACCAGCCAGGTCTCCCTGCCGGGCCGCTACCTCGTGTACGTCCCCGAGGGCTCCATGACCGGCATCAGCCGCAAGCTGCCCGACACCGAGCGGGCCCGGCTGAAGACGATCCTCAAGAAGATCGTCCCCGAGGACGCGGGCGTCATCGTGCGCACCGCCGCCGAGGGCGCGAGCGAGGACGAGCTGCGCCGCGACGTCGAGCGGCTCCAGGCGCAGTGGGAGGACATCCAGAAGAAGGCCAAGAACGGCAACGCCCCGACGCTGCTGTACGGCGAGCCGGACATGACCGTCCGGGTCGTGCGCGACATCTTCAACGAGGACTTCTCCAAGGTCATCGTCAGCGGTGACGAGGCCTGGCAGACGATCCACGGGTACGTCTCGCACGTCGCCCCGGACCTCGCGGGCCGCCTGTCGAAGTGGACCTCCGAGGTCGACGTCTTCGCCACCTACCGGATCGACGAGCAGCTCGCCAAGGCGCTGGACCGCAAGGTCTGGCTGCCCAGCGGCGGTTCGCTGGTGATCGACCGGACCGAGGCGATGGTCGTCGTCGACGTCAACACCGGCAAGTTCACCGGCCAGGGCGGCAACCTGGAGGAGACGGTCACCAGGAACAACCTGGAGGCGGCCGAGGAGATCGTGCGCCAGCTGCGGCTGCGCGACCTCGGCGGCATCATCGTGATCGACTTCATCGACATGGTCCTGGAGTCCAACCGCGACCTGGTGCTGCGCCGCCTGCTGGAGTGCCTGGGCCGCGACCGTACGAAGCACCAGGTGGCCGAGGTGACCTCGCTGGGCCTGGTGCAGATGACCCGCAAGCGGGTCGGCCAGGGCCTGCTGGAGTCCTTCTCCGAGACCTGTGTGCACTGCAACGGCCGCGGTGTCATCGTGCACATGGAGCAGCCCGGCTCCGGCGGTGGCGGCGGCAAGCGCAAGAAGCGCGGCCGTGGCGGAGACGCGCAGGAGCAGCCGCACGAGCACGAGCACGTGCACGAGACCGCCGCGGTCGCGGTGGAGAGCGGCGAGGCCGTCGAGCCGGAGATCGAGACGGCCGCCGAGGTGGCCGCCGAGATCGCCGAGCCGGTCGCCCTCACGCCGCCGGAGTTCGCGCCGGACGAGGAGCTGTACAGCAGCGTCGCCGAGGCGGAGGCGGCGGCCGGCCGCGGCCGTACCCGCCGCCGGGCGAGCCGCCGCGCGTCGGCCCCGGCCGGCGCGCCGAAGGCGGAGAAGTCCGCCCGGAAGTCCGCCCGGACGAAGGACGCCGAGCAGGTCGCCGCCGAGGACGTCAGCGCCGGGGCCGCCGTGCCGACCGCGCAGGACGTCACCGCCGAGGAGGCCGCGGCCCGCCCGGTGCGGCCCGAGCCGGCCGCCGAGGCGCTGGCCGAGCCGGTGGCCGCCGAGGACCAGGTGGTCCCGGCGCCCGACGCCGCCGAGGAGGCGCCCAAGGGCCGTACCCGCCGTCGGGCGACCCGGAAGGTGTCCGCACCGGCCGGTTCCCCCGCGGGTGCCGAGGCCGCCGTGGTGACCGTCGCCGAGACCGCGCCCGCGGCCCCGGTGGCGGAGCCCGCCGCCGAGGAGGCGCCGGCGCCCGCGGAGAGCGCCGCGCCGGCCCGTCCGCGCCGCCGTGCGGTACGGCAGGCTGCCGCACCGACCGCGTCCGAGGAGACGGCCGTCGTGGTCGTCCCCGCCGCCGAGGCCCCTGCTGCCGAGGCCCCCGCCGCGGAGGCTCCCGCCGAGGAGAGTGCCGCCGAGGAGGCTCCGGCCAAGAAGACCGCCCGCAAGGCGGCCAAGAAGGCCACGGCGAAGAAGGCGGCCACCAAGAAGACGGCGGCGAAGAAGACCGCCGCCAAGAAGACCGCCGCGAAGAAGACGACGGCCAAGAAGGCAGCCGCCACGAAGAAGACGGCGGCCAAGAAGACCGCCGCGGCCCCGGAGTCGACCCCCGTCGACTGACCGGTCACGGCACGTCTGGGTGCGGTCCTGTCCGCGAGGAGAGGGCCGCACCCGCTTTTTCAGCGGGCCGGGGCACCGCGCCCTGCGCCCGCGCCTCTGAACCGAAGGAGAGAACCGCGATGATAGGCCTCGTGCTGGCGGCCGGCGCCGGACGGCGACTGCGCCCCTACACGGACACCCTGCCCAAGGCCCTGGTGCCGGTCGGCGCGGAGGAGGGGCCCGAGGCGGTCTCTGTCCTGGACCTGACCCTCGGCAACTTCGCCCGGATCGGTCTGACCGAGGTCGCGGTCATCGTCGGCTACCGCAAGGAGGCCGTCTACGCGCGCAAGGCCGAGTTCGAGGAGAAGTACGGCCTGAAGCTGACGCTCATCGACAACGACAAGGCCGAGGAGTGGAACAACGCCTACTCCCTGTGGTGCGGCCGGGACGCGCTCAAGGACGGCGTGATCCTCGCCAACGGCGACACCGTGCACCCGGTCTCCGTCGAGGAGACGCTGCTGGCCGCGCGCGGTGACGGCAAGAAGATCATCCTCGCGCTCGACACCGTGAAGTCCCTGGCGGACGAGGAGATGAAGGTCGTCGTCGACCCCGAGAAGGGCATGACGAGGATCACCAAGCTGATGGATCCGGCCGAGGCGACCGGCGAGTACATCGGCGTGACGCTGATCGAGGGCGACGCGGCCGGGGAGCTGGCCGACGCCCTGCGCGCCACCTTCGAGCGCGACCCGCAGCTGTACTACGAGGACGGCTACCAGGAGCTCGTGAACCGCGGCTTCCGGATCGACGTGGCGCCCATCGGCGACGTCGACTGGGTCGAGATCGACAACCACGAGGACCTCGCCCGCGGGCGGGAGATCGCATGCCGGTACTGACCCGGCTGTTCCCCTCGCCGATCGTCATGGACATCCGCGCGGGTGCCCTGGACGATCTGGCGGGCGTGCTCGCCGACCAGCGCATCTCGGACTCCGGGCGGCTCGCCGTCGCCGTCAGCCGCGGCTACGGCGCCCAGCTGCGCGAACGGCTCGCCCCGGCGCTGCCCGCCGCCACCTGGTTCGAGGTGGGCGGCGGCACCCTGGACGAGGCGGTCGACCTGGCCGACCGGATGAAGTCCGGCGACTTCGACGCGGTCGTGGGCATCGGCGGCGGCAAGATCATCGACTGCGCCAAGTACTCCGCGGCGCGCATCGGCCTGCCCCTGGTCGTCGTACCGACGAACCTCTCGCACGACGGCATCTGCTCGCCCGTGTCCAACCTGGACAACGACGCCGGACGCGGCTCCTACGGAGTGCCCGCGCCCGTCGCCCTGTTCATCGACCTGGACGTGATCCGCGAGGCCCCGCTGCGCTTCGTGCGCTCCGGGATCGGCGACGCCCTGTCCAACATCTCCGCGGTCGCGGACTGGGAGCTGGACCACCGGGTCAACGGCGAGAAGATCGACGGTCTCGCCGCGGCCATGGCCCGCCAGGCCGGCGAGGCGGTGCTGCGGCACCCCGGCGGCTGCGGCGACGACGGGTTCCTCACCGTGCTGTCCGAGGGGCTGGTGCTCACCGGCATCGCCATGTCGATAGCCGGGCACACCCGGCCCTCCTCGGGCGCCTGCCATGAGATCAGTCACGCGCTGGACCTGCTCCACCCGCGCCGGGCCGCCGCGCACGGCGAACAGGTGGGCCTCGGCGCCGCCTTCGCCATGTACCTGCGCGGCGACCACGACGGCTCCCGGCTGATCGTGGAGGGCCTGCGCCGGCACGGGCTGCCCGTGCTGGCCGGGGAGATCGGCTTCAGCGACGAGGAGTTCGTCCGGGCCGTGGCCTTCGCGCCGGAGACCCGGCCGGGCCGCTACACCATCCTGGAGCACCTCGGCCTGTCCGCGGAGGGGATCGCGGAGGCGTACGCCGGGTACGCCGCCGCGGCCGGACGCCCAGTTTGACCCCTACGGCCCCGGCCCGTAACCTTGACCGTCGGCGTGTCATCGAGCCCGCCACATCCCCGTAAACCTGTTCCTCCCGGACGCTGGGCCGGCCGGGAGAGGTCGCCCATGCGTATGCCGGGCGGCTGGCCTGCGGGGGTGCCGTTTCTTCGAGCGAAAGAGAGATCCGCGTGTACGCCATCGTGCGCAGCGGTGGTCGCCAGCACAAGGTTGCTGTCGGCGACATCGTTGAGGTTGACAAGATTTCCACCGCCAAGGTTGGCGACACGGTCGAGCTCTCGACCCTGCTCGTTGTCGACGGCGACGCTGTGACCAGCGACCCGTGGGTGCTGGCCGGCATCAAGGTCCAGGCCGAGGTCGTGGACCACCACAAGGGCCAGAAGATCGACATTCTGCGCTACAAGAACAAGACCGGCTACCGCCGTCGGCAGGGCCACCGCCAGCAGTACACGGCGATCAAGGTCACGTCGATCCCCACGGCTGCGAAGTAAGGGACTGAGAAGACATGGCACACAAGAAGGGCGCATCGTCCACCCGGAACGGTCGCGACTCCAATGCCCAGCGGCTCGGCGTGAAGCGCTTCGGCGGTCAGGTCGTCAACGCTGGTGAGATCCTGGTCCGCCAGCGCGGCACCCACTTCCACCCCGGCGCCGGCGTCGGCCGTGGCGGCGACGACACCCTGTTCGCCCTGCTGCCGGGCGCGGTGGAGTTCGGTACCCACCGTGGCCGCAAGGTCGTGAACATCGTTCCGGTCGCCTGAATCAGCTGATTCGGCACCGAGCGTTTCGCGAGGCGGACCTCACTTCCCGGTCGGGAAGGCGGGTCCGCCTTTCGCGTGTTAGTACCTAGACATACCCGTACTTTCTGGAGGCACTGAACCATGACCACCTTCGTGGACCGCGTCGAACTGCATGTCGCCGCGGGTAACGGAGGCCACGGCTGTGCCTCCGTCCACCGCGAGAAGTTCAAGCCGCTGGGCGGCCCGGACGGCGGTAACGGCGGGCGTGGCGGTGACGTCATCCTGACCGTGGAGCAGTCGGTCACCACGCTGCTCGACTACCACCACTCCCCGCACCGCAAGGCCACCAACGGCAAGCCCGGCGAGGGCGGCAACCGCTCCGGCAAGGACGGCGAGGACCTGATCCTGCCGGTCCCGGACGGCACCGTGGTGCTCGACAAGGCGGGCAACGTCCTCGCCGACCTGGTCGGGCAGGGAACGTCGTACGTCGCCGCCCAGGGCGGCCGCGGCGGGCTCGGCAACGCGGCGCTGGCCTCGGCCCGCCGCAAGGCGCCCGGCTTCGCGCTGCTCGGCGTGCCCGGAGACGTCCAGGACATCGTCCTGGAGCTGAAGACCGTCGCCGATGTGGCGCTGGTCGGCTACCCGAGCGCCGGCAAGTCCTCGCTGATCTCGGTGCTCAGCGCCGCCAAGCCGAAGATCGCGGACTACCCGTTCACCACCCTGGTGCCCAACCTCGGTGTGGTGACGGCCGGTTCGACCGTCTACACCATCGCCGACGTGCCGGGGCTGATTCCGGGCGCCAGCCAGGGCAAGGGCCTGGGCCTGGAGTTCCTGCGGCACGTGGAGCGGTGCAGCGTGCTGGTGCACGTCCTGGACACCGCGACCCTGGAGTCCGACCGCGACCCGCTCTCCGACCTCGACATCATCGAGGAGGAGCTGCGGCAGTACGGCGGCCTGGAGAACCGGCCCCGGATCGTCGTCCTGAACAAGGTCGACGTGCCCGACGGCAAGGACCTCGCCGAGATGGTCCGCCCCGACCTGGAGGCCCGCGGCTACCGCGTCTTCGAGGTGTCGGCCGTGGCCCACATCGGCCTGCGCGAGCTGTCCTTCGCCCTCGGCGACCTGGTCGGCAAGGCGCGTGCCGCCAAGCCGAGGGAAGAGGCCACGCGGATCGTCATCCGGCCCAAGGCCGTGGACGACGCCGGGTTCACCGTCACCCGTGAGGAGATCGGCGGGGAGCCGCTGTTCCGGGTGCGCGGCGAGAAGCCCGAACGCTGGGTGCGCCAGACCGACTTCAACAACGACGAGGCCGTCGGCTACCTCGCCGACCGGCTCAACCGCCTCGGTGTGGAGGAGCAGTTGATGAAGGCGGGCGCCCGCGGCGGCGACGGCGTCGCCATCGGCCCCGAGGAGAACGCGGTCGTCTTCGACTGGGAGCCGTCGGTCACGGCGGGCGCCGAGATGCTCGGCCGCCGCGGCGAGGACCACCGCTTCGAGGCACCCCGGCCCGCGGCCCAGCGCCGCCGGGACAAGGAGGCCGAACGGGACGAGGCCGGCCGGGAGTTCGACGACTTCGAGCCGTTTTAAACGGAGCCGATGACAAAGGGCGGGCCCGGAGGATTTCCCCTCCGGGCCCGCCCTTCGTCGTATCCGCCGTGCCGGGCGGCCTGCCGTGTCCGGCGTGCCGGGCGGTCAGTCCTCGGTCAGCTCCTGGCCGACGTAACCGCGGAGCCAGGTCCGGAACTCCGGGCCCAGGTCCTCGCGTTCGCAGGCGAGCCGCACGATGGCGCGCAGGTAGTCGGCGCGGTCGCCGGTGTCGTAGCGGCGGCCGCGGAAGACGACGCCGTGCACGGGGCCGCCGAGCTTCTCGTCGGCGGCGAGCTGCTGGAGCGCGTCGGTCAGCTGGATCTCGCCGCCGCGGCCCGGCTCCGTCTTGCGCAGGACGTCGAAGATCTCCGGTGCGAGCACATAGCGGCCGATGATCGCGTAGTTCGACGGCGCCTCGGCCGGGTCGGGCTTCTCGACCAGGCCGGTGACCTTGACGACGTCGCCCTCGGCGGTGGCGTCCACGGCCGCGCAGCCGTAGAGGTGGATCTGCTCGGGCGCGACTTCCATGAGGGCGATCACGCTGCCGCCGTGCCGCTCCTGGACCTCGATCATGCGCTGGAGCAGGGGGTCGCGGGGGTCGATCAGGTCGTCGCCGAG